>DASWMG010000077.1:0-2417 GCA_036399875.1 Solirubrobacterales bacterium | reverse complement strand
CGAGAAGGGCTACGAGCTGCCCGAGCCGATGGAGCAGAACCTCTACCACCTCTCGCCCGAGGAGCGCTCGCAGCGGGGCATCGAGCAACTGCCGGCGACGCTCGGCGAGGCGATTGAGGTGGCCGCCGACTCCGAGCTCGTCCTGCGCACGCTGGGCGAGCACACCTTCCGCCGCTTCGTCGAGATCAAGCGGCAGGAATGGGACGACTACCGGGTCCAGGTCACGCCGTACGAGATCGAGAACTTCCTGCCGATCCTCTGACGAACCGCCGTAAGGCGCCGTCTGCGTCTTGCCGCGGACGCCGATCGGCGCACGCGGAGAGGTGGTCGGCGTGTTTTGCAGGGCAAAGAGCGGGCGCCGGCTCGGGGCAGCGCGGCCGCCTTGCGCACGGCCGTCCTCAGGCGTATGCCTTCGTGCACGACCCCTCATGCGAGGAAAGGATTTGGCATGCGAATCGAACTGAAGGCCCTCTGGCTCGGATTGCTCGCCGCGGCGGCGCTGGGCTCCCTGCCGGCAAGCGCGGCCGCGAAAAGCGACGGCCACTTCGTCTCTCCGGGGAACGCGACCGCCACGATCCAGTGGAGCGAAGTCGCCCGCTCGAATCACCTGCTCGAGTTCGCCTTCGGAGCAGCGGGCGAAGGCGTCGTATGCGACGCAAACACCTACGCCGTCTTCCTATTGGGCGAAACACAGAGCGAAGCAACCACCAGCCCCACCTTCTCGAAATGCCACACAACAGGGCAGAACCCGGGGACGACGATCATCGACCTGAACGGCTGCTCCTACATCTTCAAAGTCGCCAAAGGGACCGTGTCGTCCACCGAGCAGACATGGCGTCTCTCCTGCCCCAGCGGCAAAGTCCTGGAAATCACACACCCCAATTGCACCATGACAATTCCGACGCAAACGGCGGAAAACGCGGTCACATACGAGCCCTCCGTCATAGAAGGCGTGCAGGGGATAACAGCCATATTCGGCGCCAGTCTGGCAACGCAGTACCACGGCGGCATCTGCATATTCCTTGGGACATCGCAGATCGTCACGCTCAAAGGCTCGCTGACAATGGCCGCCTACGTCGGAGGGAAACGGGTCCACCTCACAGCCACATAGCGAAGCGGTTCAGCAAGGGGTCGCCGGCTCCGTCTCCCGGCCGGCGACCTCCGGGCCCAGTGTCAGAGCAGCCGCGCCAGCTCGCCGGGCTCCGTGACCGGAGCCTTGCAGGCGAAGCCCTCGCAGACGTAGGCGGCTGGCCTGCCGTCGGCCGCGGGGCGGTCGCAGAGCAAGGGAGGGAGGGAGCTGCCCTCTGCGCCGCCGGCCAGCACCAGGTGCGGGCGGTGCGCGCTCCGCACGACCTCGGCCAGCTCGGCGAAGGTCTCGCGCGGGTCGCCGTTGCCGCGGGGGCCGACCAGCGCCACCTCCCTGGTCGTCGAGACGTGGAAGTCGAGCGCCCGCAGCAGGTGGGCGAATGCGTCGGGCTGGCGCGGTGCCGCCCGGGCGAAGAGGCGCAGCACGCCGATCGCCTGCCCTTCGTAGGAGCGGTCGCCGGTCAGGGCGGCGAGTCGCAGCAGGCCGAGGGCGGCCGCGGAGTTGCCGGAGGGGATCGGGTGGTCGCCGATCTCCTTGCGGCGCGCGATCAGCGCCTCGTGGTCGCTCGACGTGGAGAAGAAGCCGCCGCGCTCGGGGTCGCCGAAGCGGGCGATCATCGTGTCGGCGAGCATCTGGCCGCGTTCGAACCAGCGTTCCTCGAAGGTCGCTTCGTAGACGCTCAGCAGCGCTTCGAGCAGGAAGGCGTGGTCCTCGAGGTAGGCGTTGAGGCGCGCCTCGCCGTCCTTGAAGCTGCGCAGCAGGCGACCTTCGCGGTCGCAGAGCATGCCGAGCACGAAGTCGGCGCACCGCCGCGCCGCCTCCAGGTAGTCGGCGCGGCCGAGCACGGCGCCCGCCTCGGCCAGGGCGGCGATCGCCAGCGCGTTCCAGGACGCGAGTCGCTTGTCGTCGAGGCCGGGTCGTACCCGTTGCGCGCGCGCCTCCAGCAGCGCCCGGCGGGCGTCGTCCAGTCCGTCCGGCTCCGGCACCGCAGCGCCCCCCGCGCGGTGCAGGACGTTGCGGCCCTCGAAGTTGCCGTCGTCCGTCACCCCGTAGAACTCGATTACGGGGCCGGCGCGCTCGCCGAGGACCGAACGGATCTCCTCCGCCGTCCAGACGTAGAAGCGACCCTCCTCGCCCTCGGAGTCGGCGTCGAGCGCCGAGTAGAAGCCGCCCTCGGGGCCGCGCATCTCGCGCAGCATCCAGTCGAGCGTCTCCTCGCAGACCCGGCGGTAGCGCTGGTGCCCCAGCGTCTGCCAGCCGTGCAGGTAGGTGCGGGCCAGCAGCGCGTTGTCGTAGAGCATCTTCTCGAAGTGGGGGACGAGCCAGATCT
>DASWMG010000076.1:0-5314 GCA_036399875.1 Solirubrobacterales bacterium | reverse complement strand
GGTTGTGCCAGCCGTTGACGTCGAAGATGCCCAGCACCGGATCGACCTCGCCCGGCGACCCGAACGAGGCGCTGTAGAAGAAGCCGATGATCCCGACCACGAGCAGGGTGCCGCCGACGAGCGTGGCGTAGAGCCTGGCCGGGGTCGCACCTTCCATTCTCCGCTCTTCGTTCAAGGGAATCTCCTCTCTAGCAGGGACATCGCGGGGCGACTGTAGGCTGCCCGCTCCGTACTCGATGCAAACTTGCTACCGCCATCCAGATCGGGAGACGGGCGTGTCCTGTTCCAACTGCGGCCGCCCGATCTGCCCGGAGTGCATGACGCCGACCCCGGTCGGGATGCGCTGCCCGGAGTGCGCGCGCCAGAAGACCCGGGTGACGCGCGGCGCGGTCGGCGCCGGCCGTCACGACGCGCCCGCCACGTATGTGTTGATCGCGCTCAACGTGGCGGCGTACTTCGCCGAGATCGCGACTGGTACCGGAGGCCTCAGCCCCGGCAACAGCTCGGTACTCCTCGACTTCGGTTTGTTTGGCCCGTTCGTAGCCGAGGGGGAGTGGTACCGGCTGCTGACCGGCGGCTTCCTCCACGCCAGCATCATTCACCTGGGCTTCAATATGTTCGCCCTCTACTTCCTGGGGCGAATTTTGGAGCCGGGCATCGGGACGCCGCGCTTCGTTGCGCTCTACTTCGCCTCGCTCTTGGCGGGGTCCTTCGGCGCCATCCTGCTGAGCCCGGACTCGCTGACGATCGGCGCCTCCGGGGCGGTCTTCGGGATCTTCGGCGCCACTTTCCTCATTGCGCGCGAGCGTCGAATCGAGGGCCTCGCATCCTCGATCGGGATCGTGCTGGTGCTCAACCTGGCGATCACTTTCGGAAACCCCGAAATCAGTGTCGGCGGCCACCTCGGTGGGCTGGCGGGCGGTGCCTTGTGCGGGCTCGTGCTGATCGCCGGGGAGCGCGGCATGCTCGGACGCAACCGGCTGCCGGTCGAGATCGCCGCGATGGTCCTCGTCGCGCTCGGCTCGGTCGCCGGCGCGCTCGCGGTCGCCTAGAGGGTCTGGCGGCGCAGGCGCGCTAAGGCCTGATCGGCGCCCGTACGTCGGCGAAACCGATGTTGCCCGGCTGGTCGACGAGGTCGGGATGGAGGATGTGGCCGAGCAGCTCGACCCCGTCCACGAGGCGGGGACCGGGGCGCGAGAAGGTCGAGGCGGCGTCGACGGCGTAGACGGCGCGGGCGCCCAGCGAGGCGATCCGATCCCAGTGCTCGAGCGCTTCGATCTGGGCTTCCTCCGCGTAGAGGCCGCAGGGCATCGCGATCACGGCGTCGGGATTGAGCCCGGAGAGGGCTCCCCACTCGACCTCCGGCGACTTCAGCCCGGGCGGCCCGGCGACGTCCTCGCCGCCGGCGATCGAGATCATCTCCGGCACCCAATGGCCGCCGACGTAAGGAGGGTCGAGCCACTCGAGCGCGATCACCCGCGGCCGGGGGGCGCCCGCGACGGTGGCCCGGACGGCGGCAAGGCGGCCCTCCAGTTCGCCGCGCAGTTCGTGCGCCTCGGCCTCCAGCCGGGTGGCCTCGCCGAGCCGGATCACGTCCTCCAGCATCTCGCCCAGCGTGCTCGGGTCCTGCTGGAGGACGCGAGGCTCGCTCGGCAGCCGGGCCGCGACCTCGACCACGTCCTCGTAGGAGACGGCGCAGACGGCGCAGACCGCCTGGGTGACGATCAGGTCCGGGGCGACGGCGGCGAGCCGCTCCTCGTCGAGCTCGTAGAGGGCCCGCCCCTCGCCGACCGTCGCCTTGACGGCCGAGTCGATCTCACCCGCGCCGAGTCCCGCGCGCAGGACCGTGCGCGTCAGGTGCGGGAGCGAGCGTGCCTGGGGCGGGAAATCGCACTCGTGGGTGACGGCGACGACGCTGTCGCCGAGACCGAGCGCGAAGAGCATCTCGGTGGCCGATGGCACGAGGCTGGCGATCCTCATAGGCGAGCTCAATATGTCACCCCATCGGCTCCGCGGGTGGGAAAGCTATAGTCCGGGGCGCCGAATGGCCGAAGACGACCTCCCCCGAAGTACCGGGCCAAATAGCCACCGATGAGCGCCCTGCTGCTCGTTCTCCTGCTCGTCCTCGTGGCGATCAACGGCTTCTTCGTCGCGGCCGAGTTCGCGCTGGTGCGGACGCGGCGCGGCAAAATCGAGCAGCTCGCCGAGGAGGGCGAGGCCGGCGCCGAGGCGGTGATCGAGCAGCTGGACAAGATCGACGAGTCTCTGTCCGCCTGCCAGATCGGGATCACGATGGCCTCGATCGGCATCGGCTTCCTGGGCGAGCCGGCGCTTGCCGAGTTGATCGAGCCGCTCTTCGGCAGCCTCTCTCGCGGTGTCGCCGTCGGGCTCTCGGTGGCGATCGCCTTCACCTTCGTCACGGCGCTCCACATCAGCATCGGCGAGCAGGTGCCGAAGATGCTCGCGATCGGCCATGCCGAGGGGACGGCGCGGCGCGTGGCACGGCCGCTCAACTGGTTCCGCCTGGTGACCGGGCCCGTGACCTTCGCCCTGAGCGCCGTCTCGAACGCGATCGTCCGCCTCTTCGGCGTCGACCCGACCGACATCGAGGAGCGCCACACCGCCGAGGACCTCAAACAGATCATCGACCGCTCGCGGCTGGGGGGAACGCTCGACCCGGGCGAGGCGGGAATGCTCGGCGGCGTCTTCCACCTGCACGAGCAGGAGGCGCGCGAGGTGATGACCCCGATTCCCGCCGTGGTCACGGTCGACGCCGACGACACGGCGGAGACGGCGCTGCGACGCTGCGTCACCTCGGGTCACACGCGGCTGGTCGTGATCGAAGACGACAACCCCGACCGTGTCAAGGGGATCGTCCACAACAACAGCCTCGCCCGCCTCTTCATGAGCGACGGGCCGGACGCGAAGATCGAGCCGCTGGTCCGCGACGCGGTGATCGTGCCCGAGACGCGGCCGCTCGACGACCTCCTCCACGACCTGCAGGTGCAGCGGACCTCAATCTCGGTGGTGGTGGACGAGTACGGCCGCACGATCGGGATCGTCACCGTCGAGGACATCCTCGAGGAGGTGGTGGGGGAGATCGAGGACGAGACCGACCCCCGCGCCGCGGCGCTGCGCCGCCTCGCGGGCGGCGAATGGTTCGTGCGCGGCCACGTCTCGCTCGGCGACCTCGCCGACGCCGGCATCGACCTGCCGGTCGACAGCGACGCCTACAACTCGGTCGGCGGCTACGTCTTCGGTGAGCTCGGGCGGTTGCCCAAGCGCGGCGATGCGATCAGCGTCGACGGCTACACGATCAGGGTCGAGTCGGTGCGCGAGAACCGCATCGAGGCGGTCCGGATCAGCAGTTCCGTCCGGCCGTCGGCCTAGGTTCTCTGAGCAACCCGCGCGTCCGTTCCGACCTTGGAGGTACCGCATGTGGGTTGTGCGTTTGAGCGACAAGCAGCTCGAGGTGCTGAGGGCGCTGCTGCGCTCCGAGGAGCATCTCGGCCCGGCGCTGAAGGGAGCGGTCGAGG
Organism: Solirubrobacterales bacterium; assembly: GCA_036399875.1. Classification (GTDB taxonomy): domain Bacteria; phylum Actinomycetota; class Thermoleophilia; order Solirubrobacterales; family 70-9; genus VRUE01. The sequence continues at coordinate 1,778 of DASWMG010000076.1, read as the reverse complement.
CACTCGACCTGGCCCGCTGGGACGACCTGCCCGAGGCCGAGCTCCCCTGGGAGGAGGTCGAGAAGACCGCCCGGCGTCAGGGCATCTCGCCGGCTGACGTGATCTGGGACCTCGCCGGCCGGCGCTAGGCCGCTGCAAACCGGCACATCTCGGGGTCCTCAGTCGCTCGGATCGGGTCACGCACGAAAGTGCGCTCCCCTCACCTCGCTCCCTGCGTCCCCCGACCTGCTTGGTTTTCGCGGCCTAATCGTAGGAGTAAAAACCTTGGCCGCTCTTGCGGCCCAATTTTCCTTCGTCGGCCATCTCGACCAGGAGCGCGGGCGGCTTCTGGTACTCCTCGGACGAGGCCTCGTAAAGGGCGTCGCCGATCGCCTTGCAGACGTCGAGGCCGACGAAGTCGAGCAGGGCGAGCGGCCCCATCGGGTGACCGGCGCCGAGCTTCATGCAGGTGTCGATCTCGCCGGCCTCCATGCCGGTCTGTTCCATGAAGCGGACGGCGTCGAAGAGGTAGGGGAAGAGAAGGCGGTTGACGACGAAGCCGGCCAGGTCGGGAACCTCCACCGCGGTCTTGCCGAGAGCCGCGCACCAGGCGAGCGCCCTCTCGCGGGTCGAGTCAGGCGTCCCCGGGAAGCAGACCTCGACCAGCTTCATGCGGGGAACGGGGTTGAAGACGTGCAGGCCGAAGAGCCGGCCGTCGACGCCGCCCGCCTCGGCGATCGAAGCGATGCTGAGCGAGGAGGTCGTGGTCGCGAGGTCGGCGTTGGGGCAGGCCTCGGCGACGGCCTTGAGCAAATCGCCCTTCGGCTCGACCTCCTCGACGATCGCCTCGACCACGACGTCGCACTCCGACAGGTCCTTGGGGTCGGTGGTGACGCGCAGCCGCGAGGGCTCGGCACCCTCGATCTTGGCGCAGGCGGCGACCACTTTCTCCTCGGCACGCCAGGCCGAGGCCTCGCTGCGCGCCAGCAGGATCGTGTCGGCGGTGGTGGTGGAGACGGCGGCCAGGCCGGTGGCGATCGCCCCGCTGCCCGCGATTCCCGGACTCTCGTAACCCATGTTCGCGCTCATAGGGGCGGGCTTCTATCAGGTTGCCCCTAGACCCTGGCGCCCGGTGGGAGGGGGTGCGTGAGTTTGGGGGGCGTATATGGCCCCCAACTTCACTCACCCCTTTGGTTGATTGGCCAGTCAAAGAGCTACTATGTCAGTTGCAAGACAAAACCGACTGGCGAGACGGAGGCGGAAGTTGGCTGCGAACGGCGGTGGCAAATTCGGTGGGCGAGAGGTCGTGATCGTCGAGGCGGTGCGGACGCCGGTCGGGCGCGGCCACGAGGAGAAGGGCTACTACAAGGACGTCCACGCCTCGAACCTGCTCGCCAAGGTCTATGCGGAGGTCATCGAGCGGGCCGGGGTCGATTCGAGCGAGGTCGAGGACGTCGTCGCGGGCTGCGTGCAGCAGTTCGGCGAGCAGGGCGTCAACATCGCCCGCAACGCCTGGCTCGAGGCCGGCCTGCCGATCGAGACGCCGGCGACCACCGTCGACCGCCAGTGCGGCTCCGCGCAGCAGGCGGTCAACTTCGCTGCGGCGATGGTCGCCTCCGGCGTCAACGACATCGCGATCGGGGCCGGCGTCGAGCACATGGGCCACATCTCCTTCGCCGACAACTACAAGGTGATGGAGGAGCACGGTCTCGCCTTCTCGCCTCAGTTGATGGAGCGCTACAACCTCGTCCCGCAGGGAATTTCGGCCGAGACGATCGCCGACAAGTGGGAGATTCCCC
>DASWMG010000075.1:0-5721 GCA_036399875.1 Solirubrobacterales bacterium | reverse complement strand
ACCGCCGCCGAGCACGCCGGCGCAGAGCGCCGACGCGACGTCGTCGTGGTGGACGAGTTGGAAGGGGATGCCGGGGTCGGGCAGCACCGGCCGCAGCCCGGGCATCCGGCGCACCAGCCCAGGCAGGCGCCGTTCGATCGCCAGCAACGGGACCGTCTCGACCAGCGCCGGCGCTTCGGGCCCGGCGACGATGCAGGGACGAAAGACGTAGGCGGCGGTGCTGGAACCGTCCAGGCACTCGGCGAGCAGCGCCTCGACCGCGGCCTTGTGGGCCGAGTACGGGTGGCGCTCGGTGCCTCGCACCGGTACCTCCTCGGTGAGGAGGGCGGGGGCGCTGGCGTGAAAGCCGTAGGCAGCGACCGAAGAGGTGTAGACGAGCCGCTTCGCCCCCGCCGCCACGGTCGCCTCGAAGACGTTGCGCGAGCCGTTGAGGTTGATCTCGCGGCTGGCGCCGCTGCCGGCGACGATCACGAAGGCGAGGTGAGCGACGACGTCGGCACCCTCGACCAGCGCCTCGACGGACTCGCGGTCGAGGATGTCGCCCTGCCTGTACTGGACCTTGCTCCAGCCGTGCGCGGCAGGGTCGAAGGGCCGCCGAGCCATGCCGATCACCCGCTCCACCTCCGGCAGCCGCTCCAGCGCCGCGACGAAGGGCTTGCCGATCTCGCCGGTGGGACCGGTGACTGCGACGGTCAGCATCGGCGCATGAAATCACGACGCCGCGAGCTGGCGCACGAGCGCGGGCGAGGGCCGGCAGAGAAGCGCTTCTAGAAGGTCGGCGTGTTTGTTTACCGCTTGTTACAGCGTCCCCGCGGATCTCCGTTATTTGCGGGAACTCTTCAGTTCAACAGTTTGAACAACGGAGAACCCTGCCGGATCTTTGACGCCGGGACAGGCCTGACGTCTACGAGGGGGAACTGAGTTGGATCCGCATCTGAGGAGAGTGTTCGCGCAGGCCGTGCGCGCGGAAATCCTCGAGCGGATCGGCAAGCAGCCGTCGAGCGCCCGCGAACTGGCCGAAGCGACCGGCGAGCCGCTCAGCAAAATGACCTACCACGTGACCGTGCTGCACCGGTCCGGCTGCATCCGCCCACGCGACCCCGACACCGGCGAGGATGCGACCGAGCGCGTGTACGAGGTCGCCTCGCTCGACGCCGAGCCGGCCCGCCTCCCCCTCTCCGACGCGATCCGCGACCAGGCGATCTCCGCGATCCTCGGAAACATCGTCGAGCAGGGTCGCGCCGCGCTCGCCGCCGGCACGCTCGGCACCGAGGCGACGCGGTTGAGCTGCGTCTCGGTCGATCTCGACGAGCAAGGGCGGCGCGAAACGCAGGCGATCCTCGACGAGGCCGCGGCCCGGATCGCCGCCGCCCGCTCGGCCACCGCGAAAAGGCTCAGCGACGGCGGTGGCAAGGGGGTGCGGACGACGATCGCGCTCGCCGCCTTCGAGTCGCCTGCCGAAGAGAAGCCTTCCCGCCGCTAGTTCCCGCAAACGACGGATTAACCGGCCCGCATCGCGTCGTCTGCGCTTGACAGGCATGCCACCGTTTACTCAGGACTTTTTACGTACCGGGGTAGCATCTGCAAGGGACCGTTGGTATAGTCCGCGAAAATTGAATAGTCGATAGTTACGCGACTACTAACTCGCGCACCAGTATCTTAATCGGCTAAAGGGTCGGCCTTGTACGCCGAAGATCCGGGTTCGAGCCCCGGCTGGTGCATCGGTTACTCCGGGAGGAGCCGTCGCTTAACCATGCCAAATATCTTCGACTATTTCGACGACACTGGGGGCAGCGGGGAAGAAGGCCTTTGGGCCCTCCGCGCCCCGTTCCGGCCGCGCCAGGGCTACGACGTCCTGCTCGTGCCGAGGGTGCCCGAGTGGCGCAACGACGCCGAGACGCGGGGCGCCCTCGAGCGCCTGGAGAGCGAGCCGTGGGTCGACGCGATCGACGCCTCCGACGAGAAGTCGGTTTGGATGCGGCTCACCCACGACTGGATCGAGCGGCGCGGCGCGCACCTCGAGAACGGCGGTGACGAGCCGGGCGCCAACGCCGACATCAACGGCGGCCGCCGCTTCGCGCTCAACTTCTGGGACGCCAACTCAACCAAGGCGCTGCACATCGGCCACCTGCGCAACCTGGCGCTCGGCCACGCACTCGGCTCGGCCCTGACCGAGGGCGGCGGCGAGGTCGAGCGGCGCTCGATCATCTGCGACATCGGCCGCAGCATGGGCGAGGCGATGGCCGGCGTCCTGCGCAGCGGCCGCAGCCTCGAGGACGGCAACGGGCAGAAGAGCGACCACTTCGTCGGCTACTGCTACGCCGACTACGTCAAGGCCGGCAGCGGCAACGGCGGCACCCTCGGCGGGCTCAGCCAGGACCACCCCGCCGACTCGCTGACCCGCGAGGTCAACGTCCACAACGACAGCGCCGACGACCTGCTGCTGCGGGTCCTGGGCGGCGACCAGAAGGCGCTGGAGCTGTGGTCGCAGACGCGGGCCTGGGTGATCTCCGGGCAGCGCAAGACCCTCGCCCGGCTCGGCATCTCCTTCGACCGCGTCTTCTTCGAGTCCGACTTCCTGCCGGAGGTGAACGAACTGGCCGAGCTCGGCCTCGACGAGGGCACGCTGGAACGCCGCGTCGACGGCACGATCGTCTACATGACCGGCCGCGAGGAGCTGGAGGAGATGCCGCTGGTCCGCGCCGACGGCGTCCCCACCCAGCACATGCGGGCGCTCGCCTACTGGATGGCGGCGCCGGGCCTCGACGGCGAGAACCTCACCTCGCTCCAGGTCTGCGGCCAGGAGTGGTACGCGCACGTGACATGTCGACGGCAGCTCATGGCTGAGCTCGTCCACGCCGGCCCCGAGGGCAACGGCTTTCACCCTTACCACGACATCTTCCACGGCATGGTCGCCAAAGAGCAGCAGGCGATCAAATCCTCGAAGAAAGACGCACTGCTGATCGACCACCTGATCGAGTGGATCGACGACCACGTCGAGGGCGACCCGGAGCTGGCCGAGGTCAAGCGCCGCCACCCGCAGCCCGAACACGTCGCCGCCCAGATCGCGCTCGGCTACTTCCTGCTGCACCCGGCGACCAAGAAGGTCAACTTCGAACCGGAGAAACTGCTGCTGGACGACAAGAGCCTCGGCTGGGACATGGCGCGGGCGCGCACCCACCAGGACAGCGGCCCGGACGCCAACGGCGACCGCGCCCAGGACCCCGACTACCGCTTCGCCGTCGTCCACTCGGAGATGTACCGCCGCCACCTCTACCTGGTGTCGCAGCGGCTCAACGTCATCCCGCTGGCGCGCTACGCATCCCACCTGGCGCGCTGGTACCTCGATCAGGACAGGGGCCCGCACGTGGGACGGGTCATAAACACGGTGCTCGACGAAAGCGCGCGGGGGCTCGGCCTCGCGGAGGAGACGAGATGAGAACCCTGCTGATCGACAACCACGATTCCTACACGTACAACGTCTTCCACCTGCTGGCCGGGGAGGCCGGCGAGGAGCCGATCGTCGTCGACAACGACGCGGTCTCCTGGCGGGCGCTGGAACGCTGGGACTTCGACGCGATCGTCCTCTCCCCCGGCCCCGGCACGCCGCGGCGCTGGCACGACTTCTGCGTCTGCAACGACATCCTCCGCTTCAGCGAGATCCCGGTGCTCGGCATCTGCCTCGGCCACCAGGGGCTCGGCCACCTGCTCAAGGGGAAAGTGAGCAGCGCCCCGGAAGCGATGCACGGCCGGCTCAGCAAGATTCACCACCAGGGCACCGGCCTCTTCGAGGACATCCCGCAGGGCTTCCCGGTCGTCCGCTACCACTCGCTGGCGATCACCGACATGGGGCCGGACGGCAACGTCACCGCCTGGACCGACGACGGCATCGTGATGGGGATCGAACACCGGCGCCGCCCGATGTGGGGCGTCCAGTTCCACCCCGAGTCGATCGCTACCGAGCACGGCGCCGCCCTGGTCCGCAACTTCTACTCGCTGGCGCGGCGCTTCAAGAGCCCACGCTGGCGCGGCGCGCGGCGACCGAAACGGGTCGTGCGCGAGGTCCAGGAGCGCAAGCGCGCCGAGAACGACGTGCGGCTGCTGACCCGCACGATCGAGGGCGAAGCGTCGACCGAACACGTCTTCGAGCGCCTCTTCGGCGAGCGCGAGTACGCCTTCTGGCTCGACAGCGCCGACGCCCCGACCTGGCTCGCCCAGCGCTCCTACCTCGGCACCAGCGATGGCCGCGACCGCTGCGTGCTCGAGTACGACATCGAGGCCGCGACCGTCTACAGCCACCGCGCCGAGTCGACGACGACCGAGCGCGGGACGGTCTTCGAGGTGCTCGACAGAGAACTTGCGAAGCACGAGATCGAGCCGCCGCTCGACCTGCCCCCGGGCCTGGTCGGCGGCTTCGTCGGTTACCTCGGCTACGAGCTGAAGGCCGACTGCGGCTCGCCGAACGTGCACCGCTCAGACGTCCCCGATGCAGTGATGATGCTCGCCAACCGCCTCGTCGTTGTTGATCACGTGGGTCACCGGACCCACCTGGTCGTGCTCTGCCGAGGCGAAGAGGCGGAGGCCGAGCAATGGTTGGACGAGGCGGAGGGGGTCGTGCGAGGACTGCTCGCCGACCCCCCTCCCCCCTACTCCTCCGTGAATGAGGTTGAGGGCGCATATGGCACCCAAAGCTCACTTACCCCCTCGGACGAGCGCCTCGACCACGTCAGCTTCCGCGTCGGCCGCGGCCGCGAGCAGTACCTCGCGGACATCGCCCGCTGCCAGGCCGAAATGGCCGCCGGGGAGTCCTACGAGGTCTGCCTCACCGACCAGATCGAGACCGACGCCACCCCGGACCCGTGGCAGCTCTACCGCCACCTGCGTCACAGCAACCCGGCGCCCTTCGCCGCCTACCTGAAGCTGGGGGAGGTCGCCGTCGTCAGCTCCTCGCCGGAGCGCTTCCTCTCGGTCGACCGCGACCGCACCGTGCAGGCGCGCCCGATCAAGGGGACGGCGAAACGCTCGCCCGATCCGGTCGAGGACGCGGAGCTGAAAGCGCACCTGACCGACGACGAAAAGACCTACGCCGAGCACCTGATGATCGTCGACCTGCTGCGAAACGACCTCGGTCGCGTCTGCGAGGTGGGCAGCGTCAACGTGCCGCACCTGATGGTGGTCGAGGACTACGCGACCGTCCACCAGCTGATCTCGACGGTGGAGGGCACGCTCGCCAGCGACCGCAGCGCGGTCGAGTGCGCGCGGGCCTGCTTCCCCGGCGGCTCGATGACCGGCGCCCCGAAGGAGCGCACGATGGAGATCATCGACGACATCGAGGACCAGGCGCGCGGCGTCTACTCGGGGGCGATCGGCTACTTCGGCGCCGACGGCTACATGGACCTCAGCATCGTGATCCGCACGATCGTAATGCGACCAGGCCGCACCACGATCGGCGCCGGCGGCGCGATCGTCATGCAGTCCGATCCCCAGGAGGAGTTCGACGAGATCCTGCTCAAGGCAAGGGCGCCGATGGCCGCGATCGCCCGCGTGGCGACCGGCAGCGACGACCCGAGCGCCTGGTCGGTTGAGCTCGAGCCGGCGACGGTCGGGGCCGCGAGAGCAGCATGACCGAGGTGGCGGCGCCGCCGCGCGTGCGCGCGGCCACGGACGGTGACGTCGCCGGAATCGCCGACGGCATCGAGCGCCTGCTCGTCGAGCTGGGCG
>DASWMG010000074.1:0-9182 GCA_036399875.1 Solirubrobacterales bacterium | reverse complement strand
GCCGCCGAAATCGAGGCCGCCTGGCGCGACTACCTGCGCGAAACGGCTCGGCCGCCGGTCGGCTGAGCCAAGGCGGCGCTCTACTCGCCGGGCACCGCCTCGCCCTCGGCGCCCTCGAGCACTTCACGGGCGCGCTCGGCGTTCTCCTCGGCGACGAGGATCTGACGCGGGCCGGCGGCCAGCATCTCCGGGACGTCCCAGGTGTCGCGCTTGGCGATGCTGGGGATGCCGTGCTCCCGCAGCAGTCCCTGGATCAGCTCCGCCTCGGCCTGCTGGGAGGCCCAGGCGACCTTGACCAGCTTGCCGCTACCCGACGACGAGCTCGGCATCGCTGATCTCCAGGTCCTTGAGCCAGTAGGCCTTGACGTCTGGCACCGCCTCGTCCTCGAGCGAGACGATGATCCAGATCGCGTCGGGCCAGCTCCCGTTGGCCATGTTCACGTCGGTCTGCGACGGATAGGCGGCGCTCTTCGTGTGGGAGTGGTAGATGGCGACGAGCTCCTCCCCCCGTTGCGGCATCTCCTTCTGGGTGATCCGAAACAGGTCGTTCGAGTCGACGCCGAATCGCAGGGGGCTCTCGAATTCGTTGCGCGCCCGGTACACCGTGCGCGCCTCGCCATCGACGCCGCCGACCATCCCGCAGCACTCGTTCGGCAGATCCTCCCGCGCGTGGGCGACGATCTCGTCGATCAGGGCCTGGGAGATCCGCATCCAGGCGAGGCTAGCGGACGAGTCGCCGCCTCAGCGGGTCCTGCTGCACGGTGTCGCGCCCGGGGCCTCCGCCGAGGCTGTCCTGTCCCTTGCCACCGCAGATCAGGTCGGCCCCGGCCAAGCCGCGCACCTTGTCCTTGCCGGCAAGCGCCGCGATCACATCGCGGCGCGGCGTCCCGGTCAGCTCGTCGGCGCGGCGGGTCCCGACGATCGTCGCCCCCTTGCCGAGGCATCGCGGTCGGTCCGTCCCGCCACGCACGCCGACGAGCACGAAGCGCTGTGGGCCGCAGCACAGGCTCCTGTTGGCGAGGACGACGATCCGGCCGCTCGACTGCAGGGCGATCTCGAGCCCCCTGCCGCCACGAGAGGCGAGCAGCTGGCTGCCGCCGTTGAAGGTGCGGTCGACCCTGCCGTCGGCGCGCAGGCGGAAGACGGAGACGCCGCCCTCGCCCCAGCCGGTGCCGTTCAGACGCCAGTTGGCGTCGACCACCAGATCGGTGGGATCGATACCGCCGACGCGCGCGGCGAGCCGAATCCTCCCGCCGTTGCCGAACGACCCGTCGATCGACCCGTCCGCGGAGAGCTTCACGACGTTGCCCACGGTCGAGCCGGCGTCCGTACTCTCTTCGAAGACGACGAGGACGCCTCCCTCGGGCGCCGCCGCGGCTGCCTCGACGGACCCCTCGGCGCCGGGCGTCGGCAGGAAGAGCAGGCCACTTCCGCCAAGGCCGGAATCGGGGCGACCGTCGTCGAGAAGACGAGCGACGCTGAAGCCCTCGCCGAAGAGCGACGTCCCTCCGACACAGCAGAGCGGAGCGGCGACGGTGATCTGGCCCTCGACCGGGTCGAGCAGCAGGCCGGCGGGACGACTCTGGGTTGGGAGCGGCAGCACCGCCTTGCCGGAGTCCCCGAAGGAGGGATCGAGCTCCCCGGTTGCCAGATAGCGGACGACTACCAGCTCCTGGCCCCCGTCGAGCATGCTGCCGGAGCCGGCGACGACGATCTTGCCGTCGGACTGGACGGCGAGGGCGACAGGGGTTTCGTGCAGCACGCCGACCGGCTGCGGCGCGATCCCTCCAGTGCCGAACGTGGGGTCGAGGTGACCCCCGGCGTCGAAGCGGGCGACGATCACCCCTTCGCGCCCCGCGTCGGAGGCGGCCACCACAGCCTTGCCGTCGGGCCCGATGGCAAGCTCGAATCCATGCCGGTCTTCGGTGTACTGGCGGACGGGAAGTTGGGAACCGGGGCCGACCCCGTAGGACGGATCGCGCTTGCCGGCCGCGTCGTAACGGCTGAGGCCGAGCTCGACCGTGCAGCCGGTCAGGGGGGTGCACGGGGCATAGCTCGAGTGCACGACGATGACCTCATCGTGAGGGCCGACCGCCATGCGGGCTGCCGATTCCTTGGGAAACACCGGACCGCCCGCCCCTTCGACCTCCACGATCCCGTCGCCGCCAAAGGAGCGGTCGAGGTCGGCCGGAGCCGTGACCGCCTGCGCGATCGGCACGACGAACGCCCAGCAGGCGCTCGCCAGAACCGCGGCCAGCCGTCGCTTCCTTACCACCAGACGGTTGATTCCAGGTTCTCTATCTCGTCGACCGGCTTGGTGTAGACGCCGGAGGAGAGGTACTTCCAGCCGTCGTCGGGAATCAGGAAGACGACGTTGCCCGAGTCCAGGCTCTCGCCGATTCGGACCGCGATGCGGGCGATGGCGCCGGCCGAGACGCCGGCGAAGACCCCCTCCTGGTCGAGCAGCTTGCGGGTCCAGACGATCGCGTCGCGGTTGGAGACCATGATCTTGCGGTCGAACATCGAGATGTCGATGATCGGCGGGATGAAGCCGTCGTCCAGCGAGCGCAGGCCGTGGACCTCCTCGCCCTGCATCGGCTCGGCGGCGACGATCAGCGTCTCGGGGTTGGCCTCCTTGAGGCGGCGGCCGTTGCCCATCAGGGTGCCGCCGGTGCCAAGGCCGCCGACGAAGGCCGCGACCTCGTCGAGCTCTTCCAGGATCTCGACCGCGGTGCCGTTGTAGTGGGCGAGCGGGTTTGCCTCGTTGCCGTACTGGTAGGGCATGTAGTAGCGCGAGTCCTTGGCCATCTCCAGGGCCACCTCGACCGCACCGTTGGAGCCCTTCGCCCCCTCCGAGTAGACGATCTCTGCCCCGTACATCTCAAGCAGCTGCGTGCGCTCTTTGGTGACGTTGTCGGGCATTACCACCTTGAGCGGGTAGCCCTTGCGGCGGCAGATCATCGCCAGCGAGATCCCGGTGTTGCCGGAGGTCGGCTCGAGGATCGTCTGGCCGGATTCGATCGCGCTCTCGGCCTCGGCCCGCTCGATCATCGACCTGGCGACGCGGTCCTTGACCGAGCCGGTCGGGTTGCGGCCCTCGAGCTTCGCGTAGATGTGGACCCCCGGCTTCGGCGCCAGGGTCGGCAGCTCGACCAAGGGCGTGTTGCCGATCGAGGCGACGATGTCCTCGTAGCGCCCTCCGCAGGGCCGGTTGGCAAGTTCATCTCGCAGCATCGCCGTCTCCCGTTACTTCAAAAAGTATAGCTTCGCTTTCGTCCGCTCAGGTACGTTCGCCAGTGCCAAGAGCACCACGAGCCGGAGGAGAACCCAGATGCGCAACTTTCGAGCCAACGCGATGCTCGCCCTGGGGGTCGCGATCGTCCTCGCCTTCTTCTCTGCTGGTTGCGGCGACGGCACCGGTGGGGGCCCCGGCGACCGCGCCGGTGGGGGCTCCGGCGGGGGCGATGGCGGCGGACAAACGCTCACCGTCGGCTCCGACATCCCCTATCCGCCGTTCGAGCAGGGCAATGCGCCCAACTACACCGGCTTCGACGTCGAGCTGATGGAAGCGGTGGCGCAGAACATCGGCCGTGAGGCCAAGTTCATCGACACCTCTTTCGAGACGATCTTCAGCTACCTCGCGTACGACAGCTTCGAAGTCGTGGCCTCGGCGGCGACGATCACTGAGAAGCGGGAGAAGACGGTCGACTTCACCAACCCCTACTACCTCTCCGAACAGGCGATCCTGGTCAAGGAGGGCAGCGCCATCGATTCGGTCGAGGACCTGAAAGGCGTCAAAGTCGGCATCCAGCAGGGCACGACCGGGCAGGAATTCGTGGAGGAAAACGCCGAAGCCGGCGAAATTCGGCCCTATGCGCAAGGAACGGACGCGGTCGACGCGGTCAGGGTGGGACTCGCCGACGCGGTCGTGATCGACAAGCCGGTGGCCGAGAACGTGGTGAGCGCCGGCGAGGGGCTCAAAATCGCGGCGGCGATCCCGACCGACGAAAAATATGGATTCGCCGTCGCGGAGGGAGAGAAAAAGCTGCTCCGCGAACTGAACGAAGGCCTCGAAGAGGCGATCGACGACGGAACCTACGCGCGGATCTACCAGAAATGGTTCAAGCGGCAGCCGCCGAAGATCATCGGGCGGGCGACCCACGAGGCGAGCTGAGCTGAGCGGCGCCGCGCGAGTGTTTTTCGAGCACACGGGGTACTCCGCCAATGCCGATCCGGAAAGTCCTGGAGGAGGAGCCAAAATGAGCAAGTCCCGACCGCTGGCGCTGCTCGCGATCCTTGTCACGGCCGCAATGGCCGTCTTCGCCCTCGGCTGCGGCGACAACAACGACGACGGTGGCGGCGAAACCGCGGGTGACGGAGGGGGCGGCACGCTCACCGTCGGCTCCGACATCCCCTATCCGCCGTTCGAGCAGGGCAAAGCGCCGAACTACACCGGGTTCGACGTCGAACTGGTCGAGGCGATGGCCGAGAAGATCGACCGCACGGCCCGCTTCCAGGACACCTCCTTCGACACGATCTTCCGCGACCTGGCGCAGGGCAAGTTCGAAATGGTCGCCTCGGCGACGACGATCACGCCCGAACGCGAGGAGAACGTCGACTTCACCAATCCTTACTACCTCTCCGAGCAGGCGCTCCTCGTCAAAGAGGGCAGCGACGTGAAAACGGTCGATGACCTGGAGGGGCTGACGGTCGGCGTCCAGCAGGGGACGACGGGGCAGGAATTCTCCGAGGATGAAACGGGGGCGGCGGACGTGCGGGGCTACCCCGAGGGACCTGACGCGGTCAACGCCCTCGTCGCCGGCACCGTCGACGCCGTCGTGATCGACCTGCCGGTTGCCGAGGACGCGGTCGCCAAACAGGGAGGCGTCGAGATCTCGACCTCGATCCCGACGGACGAACAGTACGGCTTCGTCGTCGCCGAGGGCGAAGAAGGGCTGCTCGGAGAACTCAACGAAGCGCTGGAAGAGATCAAGGACGACGGCACCTACGCGGAGATCTACGAAAGGTGGTTCAAACGGGCACCGCCCAAAGAGGTCCTCTCGGCCACGCACGAAGTGAGCTGAGCCTCGATCGTCCGCGGGGGCGCGGATGAACGAGATCCTCGACCAGTACTTCGACGTCGGCCTGATGGCCGACAACTTCGACGCCGTACTCGAGGGCTTCTGGATCACGATCCAGCTTTCGGTGATCGCGGGGGCGCTGGCGCTGCTCTGGGGGCTCGTGCTCGCCGTGCTGCGTCAGCTCCCCGGCCGACCCCTGCTGCCGGTGCGGCTGGCGTCGGTCGCCTACATCGACGTCTTCCGCGGCGTGCCGCTCTTGATCGTGATCCTCTTGATCTCCGGCAGCCTCCCCTTCCTGCCGCTGCCCGAGGCGGTGCGGATCCCACGCTGGTTCGGCAAACCCGACCCGTTCTGGTACGGCGTGATGGCGCTGACCATCACCTACGGCGCCTACTTGGCCGAGGTCTACCGGGCCGGCATCGAAGCGGTGCCCCCGGGGCAGACGGAGGCGGCGCGCTCGTTGGGGATGAGCCACGGCCAGACGATGCGCCACGTCATCCTGCCCCAGGCGATCCGCAAGGTCTTCGCGCCGCTGCTCAACGACTTCATCGCGCTGATGAAGGACACGACGCTGGTCAGCGTGATCGCCCTCAACGAGGTCGCCCTGGTCGGCCGCGACATTCAGTCGAACGCCTTCAACAGCTCGGCCCTCACCCTCGGGGCGCTGATGTTCCTCGTCGTCACCCTGCCCCTGGCGCGCCTCGTCGACCGCCTGATATCGCGGGAAAGGGACCGCTTCAGCCGCACCTCGCCGCGAGGCGCCGCCTGATGGCCGGCGAACCGATCCTCAGGATCGAGAACATCCACAAGCGCTTCGGCGAGCTTGAGGTGCTGCGCGGCGTCGACCTCGCCGTCGCCAAGGGCGAGGTCGTCTGCGTGCTCGGCCCGAGCGGCTCGGGCAAGAGCACGCTGCTGCGCTGCATCAACCTGCTCGAGCCCCCCGAGGAGGGCCAGATCTATCTGGAAGGGCGCGACGTCTGCAAGGGCGCCGACGCGCCGGCCGGCGAGGCCGGCTGGCACGTGGACTTCCTGCGCCAGCGGGTCGGCATCGTCTTCCAGCAGTTCAACCTCTTTCCGCACCGCTCCGCGCTCGGCAACGTCACCCTCGCCCAGGAAACGGCGCTGGGACGCTCGAAGGCGGAGGCCACCGAGAAGGCGAGGGCGCTGCTCGAGCGGGTCGGCCTCGGCGACAAGGTCGACGAGTTCCCCGAGCGGCTCTCCGGCGGGCAACAGCAGCGGGTGGCAATCGCGCGGGCGCTGGCGATGGACCCCCGCGTGATGCTCTTCGACGAGGTTACGAGCGCCCTCGACCCCGAGCTTGTCAAAGAGGTGCTCGACGCGATCCGCGAGCTGGCGGGCGAGGGGATGACGATGGTCGTCGTCACCCATGAGCTCGGTTTCGCCCGCGAGGTCGGCGACCGCATCGTCTTCATGGACGAGGGCAGGATCGTCGAGGAAGGCCCGCCGGCGCAGGTTCTGGACGAGCCGCGCGAGGAGCGGACCAGGCAGTTCCTCGGCCTGGTCCTCGACCGTTGAAGGTGAAGGGCGCCGCGGCTAGCGGGCGCCGCCGGCCATCGCCGGCAGGATCACCACGGTGTCGCCCTCGGCGACCGCGGTCTCGAGCCCGTCGAGCACCCGCACGTCCTCGTCGTTGAGGTAGACGTTGACGTAGCGGTTGAGGTCGCCGTCGGCGCCGAAGAGCTGCTCCTGCGTGCCGGGGTGCTCGGCGGTCAGGGCGCGGAGCACCTCGCCGACGTTCGAGCCGGCGGCGTCGACCTCGGGCTGCCCCCCGGTCTGGGGCCGCAACACGGGCGGGATGCGGACGGTTGCCATCGGGCGCGATCCTAGTCGAGGATGTGTGCGCGGGTTATCCCGCGCAAAAGAGGTCGTAGTCGGGGAACTTGCCGAGGTCCTCGTCGGCGACCTCCGGCGCGTTCTCGCCGCAGATCGGGCACTCGGGGTCGCGCCGCACCTTGAGCTCGGTGAAGCGGGTGCCGAGCGCCTCGAAGAGCAGCAGGCGGCCGATCAGCGGCTCGCCGATCCCCAGCACCAGCTTCAGCACCTCGTTGGCCTGCAGCAGGCCCATCGTCCCGGCCATCGCGCCGAGCACGCCGTTGGCCGAGCAGCTCGGCGCCAGCTCCGCCGGCGGCGGCGTCGGGTAGAGGCAGCGGTAGCAGGGCCCCTCGTAGGGGACGAAGGTCGAGATCTGGCCGTCGAAGCTGAGGATCGAGGCGGAGACGACCGGCTTGCGCAGCCGCACCGAGGCGTCGTTGAGCAGGTAGCGGGTCGGGAAGTTGTCGGCGCCGTCGACGATCACGTCGTACTCGCTGAGGATCTCGATGATGTTGGAGGCGTTCATCCGGCCCGGGTGCTCGACCACGTTGACGTCGGGGTTGAGCGCCTCGATGGTGCGGCGCGCGGACTCCGTCTTCAGCATCCCTATCCGCTCGGTGTTGTGGATGACCTGCCGCTGCAGGTTGGAGGCGTCGACCACGTCGTCGTCGACCAGGCCCATCGTGCCGATCCCGGCCGCGGCCAGGTAGAGCGCGGTCGGCGCGCCGAGGCCGCCGGCGCCGACCAGCAGCACCTTGGCGTTCAGCATCTTGATCTGGCCCTCGACACCGACCTCGGGCAGCAGCGTATGGCGCGAGTAGCGATCGCGCTGCTCGGGGGTCATCCCCTCGGTGGCGACGACGGGCAGCCCCTGCTCCTGCCAGGCGAGGATGCCGCCCGCCATAGAGGCGACGTTCTCGTAGCCGAGCGCCTGCATCTGCTCGGCCGCCTTGTAGGAGCGGTTGCCGCTGCGGCAGTAGAGGATCGTGCGGGCCGACTTGTCGGGCGCGGCGGTAGCGATTTCGTCGCCGAGCAGCCCGGGCGGCACCAGCTTGCCCCCCTCCAGGCGGGCCTCCTGGAACTCGTGCGGCTCGCGCGTGTCGATCAGGACGACGTCGCCGCCCTCGATCTCCTGCGCCGCCTCGAACGGCTCGATCTCCTCGATCTGCTGCTTCGTCTGCGTCTCAGGCGCCATGCTCGATCAAATCCCCTAATCCGGATCAGCTTTTACTTCAAAAAGTATAGCGTCCCCGGAGCGGCGGGTGTGCCCCACCCGCCGCTGGATCAGATCGAGGGTGGGCCTAAGCGCTTTTTCGCTTCTTCGGCGCCTTCCCGCACCGCGGCTTCATCTCCGGCCGAAGGTTGGCGACCCGGCCGTTTTGACCCGCGAAGGTCACGTTGGCGCGGTTCTTGCCGGCGCAGAGGTTGCGCGAGTTGACGATCAGTCCCTTCTTGCCGCCTTTCATCGTCAGCACGAAGCTCGAGATCGGGGCGTCTGGGACGTTCTCGAAGGTCGAGCGCAGGCCGCCTTTGAACGAGTCGATGCGGCTGGAGACGTTGACGTCGACGATGCCTTTCAGCGCGATCACCAGATCGGGCAGCTTGTGGTTGGAGGAGCGCATGTAGACGTTGCCTTCGAGTGGCTCCTCGAGCAGCGGCGTGATCGCCTTCGCGTGCCCGTAGATCGACGCCTTCGGACAGTTCTCTGCCCTGAACTGCACCCTGGTGCAGATCGTGCCGATGTGGCCCTGTTCGAGGAAGGCCGACTTCGGCAGGGTGACCTGGGCGCCGGCGATGTTGGCGTCGGTGCCCCTTGCCTTCAGCGTCGCCTTCAATGCCGGGAAGCTGCCGCGCTTGGTGCCGCCCTTGAGGTTCAGCTTCAGCTTCGGCTTGAAGCCGAGGTTGAGGCAGTTGGCGGCCTGATATCGAGCCGACAGAGCAACCGGCACGTCGTCGGCTGCGCTGAAGAGGTCGAGGTAGGAGCCGAAGAGCGTGGCTTTCGCCGTGCTCGGGTTGCAGTTGGTCGGGTTGAGGATGAAGTTGTCCCGATCGACGTAGACGCGCAGGTCCCTGACCTTGAGTGGGATCCCCGCCAGGATGTGGGGGATCGGGTCCGATGCCGCTCCGTCGACTTCGACTTCGGCGGTCTCGGGGTTGAGGGTCAGGCCCTCCCTGACGACGACGGTGCCGACGTCGAAGGGACCGGCGACAGCGGGCACGACGGCGATCACGCTGAGAGGCGCGCCCTTGTAGGGGCCACCTAGATAG
>DASWMG010000073.1:0-4266 GCA_036399875.1 Solirubrobacterales bacterium | reverse complement strand
CGAGGAAGGCGGCGCGGCGGCGCGAGTCCTGGAGCGAGGCGTATCCGCGCGCCACCTCGGCGACGTCGGCGTTGGGCCGCAGCCCGATCCGCGAGAGGCCGCGGCCTACAGTCGAGCCGACCCGCTGGCCGACTCCGGCGGTCGCCGAGATGAAGAGATCGGCGCCCGGCAGGGCGGCGGCGCGCAGGATCGGGCTGACCTCGGGGCCGAGGCCGCCGCTGGAGACCAGCACCAGTCGCTCGACCATCTCCGGGAAGAGGTAAGCCATCTGCATCGCGACACCGCCGCCGAGCGAGTGGCCGACCAGCGTCGCGCGCTCGTGGCCGAGGGTCAGCAGCAGGTCGCGCAGGCCGGTGGCCAGGCCCCCGATCGAGTAGTCGCCGCCGAGCGGCGCCGACTCGCCGTGCCCCGGCAGGTCGGGGGCGATCACGGTGTGGTCGCGGGCCAGCGGCTCGATCACCTCACGCCAGCCGGCGCAGGTGCCGGCCATGCCGTGGATCAGCAGCAGGACGGGCCCCTCGCCCGCCTCGACGTAGTTGACGGTGCTGCCATGGACGGTCGCCGTCTTGAAGCGCGCCTCGCTCACGCCAGGCACAGTACCCGTCCCGTCGATGCGAAAATCCGTCCATGCCCAGCTTCCTGCATACCTGCTACCGGATCGGCGACATCGATCGCTCCGTCTCCTTCTACGAGAAGCTCGGCCTCGAGGAGCGGCGGCGGATGCCGATCGGCGACGAGGCGATCAACGTCTTCATGGGCCTGCCGGGCGAGGACCCGCGGCTCGAGCTGACCTACAACCACGGCGTCGACTCCTACGATCTCGGCACCGGCTACAACCACATCGCGCTCCTGGTCGACGACCTCGACCGCACGCTGGAGGGCCTTGCCGCCGAGGGGATCGAGCCGGAGAAGCCGCCCTACCGGCCGGGCGGTCGCACCGAGGGCCACCGGATCGCCTTCGTTCGCGACCCGGACGGCTACCGGGTCGAGCTAGTTGAGAGCGACTGACCGCCTGCGCCGCGGTTGTGTCGGTCTCGAACAGAGACTTATCGCCGACGACCGCTGCGGCCTCCGAGGAAGCGGTGTACGCAATTTAGTGGCGGGCCTACTCGTCCCTGGCACAGGTTAGTCCTCGACCAGCAGCCCCTCCGCATACTCCACACCGCGGGGGGAGATCTCGACAGTCCCCGCCTCCTCGTCGTACTCGAGAAGCCGATCCTTATGCCCTTTTCTGAGGATGTCGCGGCGGTAGACACTGGCATTTGAGTGCTCGGCCCACGTGAAGAGATCCGACTCTTGGACCGGTCCCGCAACAGCGTGAAGCAGGATCATGGTCGTGTCTTTGTAGGAGAGGGCGGGATCGAGGACGCGCATCTTGTCGCCTACCTTCCAGACCAGCGGAACCTCTCGCTCGACCACAGCGTCCACGAGGGCGGCGGCCTCATCCACCGGTTGTTCGTGGAGGACCCGAATCAGCTCAGCAACGATCCACTTTGATATCTGGAGGACGCAGACGGCGTCCATGTGGTTCGGGTCTACGTCGCCGCCCACGTGCCCTACGTTGCGGTTGTTCCTGACCTCGTAGAGGGCAATGAGCATCCGAGGAATCTGGATGCGGACCGCCCGCGGCGGGCCGGACTGATTTTCCAGCGCGCGGCAGGCGTCCACCAAGTTCCTTGGCTTGGTTGCCCGCGCAGGGAACTTTCCTTCCGCGATCCCCTGCACGACGCAATACGCGACCTCGCACAACTTCCCGCCGTTGAGCTCGGCGGGTTCCCACCGCCTCTCAGCGAAGTTCTTGACGATCCCGGAGAAAGAGGCGACCAATTCCCGACGCAAGCGGGTTGGCAGCGCGGAAAAGACGTCCTCCCGGACGAGCCCACCATGTCCCTCGGTCATTTCTTGGCGGTCTTCGGCAGGTCGTGCCGAACGTGATCTTCGCCGGACGTGGTGATCGTGATGTCCTCAGAATCCGCCGTGTCGATCCAGCCCTTCTTGCTGGCCGTTAAACGGAGTGCATTGCGAAGGTCGGCGGGCCGTTTCCACTCAGCCCCTTGGTAGCAGGTGTTCACGGCCTCAGGCGTAGCTTTGTGCCCCGCCTCGATGGTAAGCCAATAGACGCAAACAGCGTTTTTATCGTGCTGGGTAACAGGGTGCTTCTCTTGCACGAAGTCGGCGAAAGGTTTCTTGTTTTTTGGCCGCAGGCTGAGATCCTTGGCGAGCCCAAGCGATTGACGGCGCACTTTGCTGCCCTGCTTTTTTCCTTTGACTTTTGAGCCTTTGCCGAGTTTGCGACGCCGCTTTTTAGCACCCCCCTCGCTCCCGCCATCGCTGCCGCCAGCCCCCTTGTCCTCCTCTTCGGGAACCGTCGACGATGTCGGCTCGCCGCTCATCAGGAGGTTCACGACCTGCAGGGCCATGGTTTGATCGACCTCGGTGTCAATCGTCAGGCCGGCACCGTCGACGACGACCTTAAACTTCCCCGGCGAGCGCGGTCCGTCTGCCATAGGGATAAAGCCTAACCGCGACGTCGGCGCCACTCATAGAGGCAAGGACCTCGATTGTTTACCTCACCTTTATGACTCCACGCGACGGGGTGACAGCCCAGCTGGTGAGGGCGGCGAATCCGCTAGTACGTCATGAGCGCCCCGTGGGTCACCACCGATGTGAGCAGTTTTAGACGGCTACCGGGTCGAGCTGATCGGGGAGTAGCGACCGAGCGCGAAGCGGCGGGCTCGGGGACGCGGCGGCGCCGGGCCGAAGGCAAGGCGGTGCAGGCCCCAGACGAGGAGGGCCAGCAACGCCAGGGTGATCGCGACGACGGTCGCGTAGGCGGCCGCGACGAGCAGCGGGCCTCCGCCGGTCTGCTCGCGCTGAAGGAGCTGGGTCTCGTCGACGAAGGCGCGGGTGAAGGTCTCGCGCGCCGGCACTTCGACGGCCGGGATCGCGTCGTCCGCGGGCAGGTAGATCGGCAGCGCGGTCAGCGAGTCGCCGCGGTGCAGCCGCACCATCGCCTTCCAGTCGCCGTGGACAGGGATCGGGTTCGGGGTGCGGTAGCGGCCCGGCGCGATTCGCTCCAACGGCTCCACCACCAGCCCTCCCCCCTGCCAAGCGGTCACGGTCAGCCACTCGGCACCGTCGGCGGCGTCGGTTGGACGGAAGTCGGCGGTCGCTCGCACCTCGCCGGGCGCGCCAGCAACCTCGGCGAGCGCCACCCGCGCGCTGACGCCCTCGTCGGCCGGGGCATAGAGAGAGAAGGCGACGATCGCGGCGACGGTCAGGGCCCCCAGGGAAGCCGAGATCCGCAGACCGTCACAGGACCCGGCCACCGGCGCGTCCGCCGCCAGCCGGGTGCCGATCCAGGCCCCGAGCAGCGCCCCGGCCATGGCGGCGGCGAAGCCGAGCAGCACCGCCTCGGGAAAGAGCTCGGCCGGCCAGGGCAGCGGCATCCAGACATGCGACCAGGCCCACTCGGCGGCAAGGCCGACGGTGCCGATGCCGAGCCCGGCCCAGAGGCCGAAGCGCAGCGGTCGCGCCGACGAAATTTGCCAGGCGACCAGCTCGACCACCAGCGCCTCGACTACATAGAGCGGGAAGTGCGGCGTCGTCTCCCCCAGTCCCGACCCGATCGCAAGAGCCAGTAGGCCGCGCAGGGCGACGAAGAAGCCGGCGGCGCCGATCGCCGCGCCCGGCCCGGCGTAGAGTCGCGCGACGACGAGGCCGACGCCGGAGGCGAGCATCAGCATCACCGGCTCGAAGACGAAGCGGAACTGCGGCACGCCGAAGTCGAACTCCGCCTGAAAGGTCGAGAGGCCGAGCATCAGGCCGCCGGTCAGCGCGATCGCCCGCGCCAGCGAAAACACGCGCCGCTCCTGCAGCCGACCCGCGCTCGCGCCAGACGGTGCGCCCGGGGCGTCCGCGTTGGTCGCCCGCAGACCCTCGATCGTCAGGACGGCGAGCCCGACCAGGCTCATCGAGGCGCCGCCGATAAGCATCAGGTGGGTCGGCCCCCAGAGCGTCACGTCCTGGCCGAAGAGGCGGTGCCAGAAGTCGTCGAGCGGGAAGCCGGTCAGCGAGAAGAGGCCACAGGCCATGATCAGGACGCCGCCGAGCGGCGCATGCCAGTCGGGACCGAGGCGGATCGCGGCGGCGCTCGGCTTCTCGTCGGGCAGGACGATCGCCAGGAAGCCGGCGGCGAAGATGCCGAAAAGGCCGGCGAGGATGAAGTAGTGCGCCGGGTTGGCGAGCGGCCCCTCGTCACGGCCG
>DASWMG010000072.1:0-6627 GCA_036399875.1 Solirubrobacterales bacterium | reverse complement strand
CTCGGCAAGCCGCTCGGGATCCTCGCCGCCTCCTGGCTGACGACGAGCGCAAGCCGCGGCCGGCTGCGCCCGCCGGTCGGCTGGGCCGCCGTCGCCGGCGGGGGGACGATCGCCGGCATCGGCTTCACCGTCTCCCTGCTGATCGCGACCCTCGCCTTCGAGGGCGCCCAGCTCCGCGAGGCCAAGCTGGGCGTGCTGAGCGCCGCGCTCGGCGCCTCGCTCCTCACCTGGCTCGTCTTCCGCGCCACCGCGCTGCTCCCCCGCCGCGCCCGCATCCGCGCGCTGCTCGGCGACTCCGAGACGCTCCCCGACCTCGCCGTGCCGGTCGACCCCGAGCGCGACCACGTCCGCGGCCCTGAGGACGCCCCCGTCACCCTCGTCGAGTACGGCGACTTCGAATGCCCCTTCTGCGGCAAGGCCGAGCCGGCCGTGCGCGAGCTGCTCGCCGAGCGCGGCGACGTCCGCTACG
Source organism: Solirubrobacterales bacterium (assembly GCA_036399875.1). GTDB lineage: Bacteria > Actinomycetota > Thermoleophilia > Solirubrobacterales > 70-9 > VRUE01. The sequence goes on along the minus strand of DASWMG010000072.1, from coordinate 6,158 downwards.
TCTGGCGCCACCTGCCGCTCTCCGACGTCCACCCGCGCGCCCAGCTCGCGGCCGAGGCCACCGAGGCGGCGGCCGCCCAGGGCGCCTTCTGGGAGATGCACGACCTGCTGCTCGACCACCAGGGCGACCTGAGGGCCCCCGACCTGCTCGCCTACGCCGAGCAGCTGGGACTCGACCTCGAGCGCTTCCGGGAGGACCTGCGCGGCAACGAGCACGCCCCGCGCATCGAGGAGGACGTCGACTCGGCCGACATGAGCGGCGTCACCGGCACCCCGTCGTTCTTCGTCAACGACCGCCGCCACGACGGCGCCTACGACCTCGAGACGCTCTCGAATGCGGTGCGCCTCGCCCGCGCCCGCTCGACGCTCGTGACCTGACCCCGCCTAACGCTCGCGGGTCGCCCGCCACACCCAGAGCATCGCCAGCGGCTGCAGCGGCAGGCGCGCCCAGAGCGCCCAGCGGGGCAGGCGGTCGAGGTCCAATCCCTTCACCTGCTCAGGGTGGACCGCCATGTGGACGTTGGCTGGGAAGACGGCGACGAGCAGGGCCAGCAGCCACCAGCGGGCGAGGCGGCGGCTGCGGCGCGGGACGACGGCGAGCCCGCCGGCGATCTCGGCGAGGCCGCTCACCACGACGGCCTCGCGGTGGCGGGGGAAGGAGGGCGGCATCATCGCCTCGTAGCTGCGCGGGATGACGAAGTGCATCGTCCCGGCGAAGCAGAAGAAGCCGGCCAGCAGGCGCTGCGAGCGGGTCACGCCCTCACCTTCCTGTAGCTCTGGGGTTTGGCGGTTGGAAGAAGCGTACGGGCCACAAGGTCGCTAGCCAGAGCGCCTGCCACAGGCAGCCGGCGGTCACAAGGATTCGCTGCCGTATGCCAGGGAGAGGGTCGCCGAGGGCGAGCATGAGAACGTCGGAGGCGACAGCGATCGAAATCAGGATCAGAGTCAAGGTTCTGACCCGGCCGCCGACGAGCGTGGCCCCGGTCAACGCCGCGACCAAGATGCCGACCGTTACGAGAGCCGAGGAAGCGTCGTGAATCCTGCCCGCCGTCGTCGTCCGGAGAACGACCCCCGGCTCCACGAGGCCGCGGTCGGTCGCGAAGCAGGCGACCAGGACCAGGCCGATCGCCGTGCTGGCGAAAGCGATCCTCTGAACGAAGAGGAGTCGCGCGGAGGAGCTGCCACGGAGCGGTGTCGAGCCGAGGCTGGCCAGCAGCGCCCAAGAGGACGCCCAGGCGATAAAGGCGATCGTCATCAGCAGGGCAGAGGTGTGTACGTACTCCGAGACCGTCTGGTGTGCGGGATCGAAGACCGCCCCCGGCAACAGTCCTTGAACAGCGACGATCACTACAAAGCAAGCGAGGCCGCCGCTGGCAAGGGCTATCCACACTCGCGATGTCACCTCGGTCAAACTATCCATCCTCATGAGCCCCGAGCCCTACGTTCGAGCCCAGGCCGGAGCTCTGACTCTGGCTCTGCTCGTGGCCGCGATTCAGGGGCCGGCTGTCGCCGCACTCCTATGCGCTGGCGTCACCGCGTTGATCGCGGGCGTTCTCTACATCCGCTACCGGGGGGATCTGCGGTTGGCTGGCATTGAGGTCGTGCCCCAGCACCGCGAACGCCTCGACTTGATCGTCGCTGGCGACCTGCGCGCAGCCTTGGCGGTAGGGGCGACGGCCGGAGCCTTCATGCTCATCTTCTCGGTCGAGCGGCCGAACCTCGGCATTGCGCCGATCTCGGCGGTCCTGCTCGGAGTGACGGCGGCGATCATCCTGTTGTCCAGCCTTGTCGACTGGTACTTGATCCTGCCGCGGGTCAGCGGGCTTCTCGGCATTCGTCCCTGCCGCGCACCCGACACCGACTTCCCTCGCCGCCCGCAAACCTGGCGCGAGGTGACTCGCTGGTGGTACGTCCATCGCATCATCGCGGCGCTGGTCCTGCGGTTCGGCCTCTCGTTTGCGATCTCCCTCACCGTCTCGCGGCACGTCGATATCCCCTACGGAGCGAGCATTGTCGCTGGGGCCGCCGTCGGTTTCCTTGCCTCCTACCTTGCGGCCGTTCGAAAAGCAGCGTGGCAGGCGGGGCACCCCTCCCTCATCGTCGGCCGAACCGTCCGCCGACGCTACATCGAGCGGGAGCGCCGGACGATCACGGTGCTCGGCCGCGAGATGAAGCTTCCGTACCTCACTCGAGCAGAAGTTGGAGAGATGCGCCCGCGCGAGTACGTCTATGACGTCTCGCTCGAGGCGGTCCAGCTCGTAGCTGCCGCTAAATACGAGGGGGAGGACGTCCTCCGGTATGACCAAGACGGGAAAATGCTCTACGAGCGCGATCCTGCGAAGGTGCTGGTCAGGGACGTCGAGGCGAGCGCGCCCGAACCCGCCGATCCGTTTGCTGGCTGCGATGGGCGCTGCTCGGGCATCAACTGGTACTGCATCGACAATCCCCGTTGCTTCGCTACGAAGTAGGCCGACGCACCCTGACTATGAGCCGCTTGGACAGGCCGCTTGCTTCAGCTCGAAGACGCTGACGGTTCCCCCCGTGAAGTTGGGCACGAAAGCCCGATCCCCGTGGACGACGACGTCGAGCGGTTCACTCCCCGAAGGCTCCCCTCCCAATACCTCCCAATTGCAGTCGCCGACGGCGAAGACGTTGCCGGAGTTGGAGAAAGAGATCCACACCGTGCCATCACCTGCGTCGAGGCCACTGGGCAGAGCACCGCCGTCGAGTGACTGCTCACCAGGCAACTCACGTCCGCCCTGGCCTTGCTGAGGATCGACGCGGGTGAGCATGTTGCCCTGTGCGTGGGCGACGTAGATGAAATGATCGCCGGCGGCTACATCCTGTGGATCGTGCTGGACCTCGATCCGGCCGACGACTCGTGCATTGCGATCGACTCGGATCAGCCTGGACCTTCCTTCGCCTTTCTTGGTCACCCAGACCGCGTCCTGTCCTACGCCGAGCGCGATGGCTTCCGGCCCGATCTTGATCCTGCCTTCCTCCTTACCGGAGTCTGGATCGAGGCGGAAGAGCACGCCGGGGGCGGTTTGCTTGAACCAGACGTAGCCGAGGCCGACGTCGACCTCGTTATATGCGTCGTTACCGATTTCCTTGCGCCAAAGCTCCTGGCCGTTGAGATCGAGCTTGATCAAGTAGCCGGGATCCGTCACCCAAATCGCTTCCTCGCCGGTCGCGATGTCGAACGGGTCGGTCGCCTCGAAGGATTCGATCTCCTCGGCGTCTGCAGGGAGGTGTTCAGGGTCGATTCGCCATAACTTGCCCGTCGTCTTCGCGTTATGGAGCCCGACTACCCAGACGTTCTCGGCGTTCGCGGCGATGGAGCGCGGCCGATCGCCGGTCACGACCTTGTCTTCTAGTCGTGGGGCGTACTCCTCCGACTCCAGCGGGCTCGGCGAGGCGAGGTCGATCCATTCGAATCCGACCGCAAGCAGGAAGGCCACGACGAAGCCGCAGGCAAAAACCCTGAATGGCCGGTGAGCTTCCAGACGATCCGCCCCCCAAGCGCCCGCCAGGCAGAGGAGGGAGCCTCCGAACAAGACTTGGAAGACGGGCTCCGGGTCGGGAAGGTGGCCGATGAGCCCGAGGACCGTCCCTGCGGCGACAACCAATGCCCAAAAGGCCCCGAACCAGGCCCAGACGCGCTTGCGCTGCTCGGCCTCTCTCTTCTTTCGTGACGCCAGCTCCTTCGAAGCGATCGCTCCTCCCCTTTCTCTGAGGCGCGCACACGATAGATCGCTCAAAAGAACCTGGGTGTTTTCCTGCCTCGTCTTCTACAGGCAGCCCCGCCGGCTACAGCCATCGAGGTATTCGAATGCGTACGTACATGTACCGTAAGAGCGGCTCCTGCTGACGTAGACTCGCTCCCGAATGGGGAGCGAACGTCGCCTGACTGGGCCACGCCGATCCCTTGCCCGGGAAGATTCGGGTGGGGCGGCGGGTGGGCGAGGCCGGGCAGTGGTCCTGCTCGTCGCGGTCTTCGTCGGTTGCGGTGCGCTCGGCGTCGCCGGCATCGACGTCGAGCACCGGCTCCAGCCAACCTCGCTGATCGTCGAGGGCACCGACTCGGCGCGCGGGCAGGAGCTGGCGGAACGCTACTTCGGGCCCTCATCCCCCTTTGCGGTGCTGCTTCGGGGCCCGCGGACGGAGATCGAGCGGCAGGGTCCGCGGCTGGTCCGCTCGCTGCGCCGCGACCCCACCGTGACCGTCGTCTCGCCGTGGGACCGCGGCACCGTCGGCTACCTCCGCCCGGGACCGCGGCGGGCGATCGTCCTCCTCGACTACCACGTACCGCTCGACGAGGCGATGCGCGAGACCGTGCCCGCCCTCGACCGGACGCTCCGACGGCAGGTGCGGCCGCCGCTGGAAGCCGTCCAGTCGGGGTACGCGAGCGTGTCGCGAGCGCTCCAAAGCGAATCGCTCGCCGCGACGAAGCGGGCCGAGCTGATCGCCGCGCCGCTGCTCCTCCTCGTCCTGCTGCTCGTCTTCCGCTCGGTGCTCGCGGCCGCGATCCCGCTCGCGCTCGGCGCCCTCACCGTCTTCGCCGGGCGCGGCGTGCTGGTGCTGCTCGATTCGGTGATGACGATCGAAGCGCTCTCGGTGGTCGTCTGCACGATGATGGGGCTGGCGCTCGGGGTCGACTACTCGCTCTTCATCGTCTCCCGCTTCCGCGAAGAGCTGGCGCGGGGGGCGTCCCCGGCCCTCGCCGCCCGCACCGCCAGGCGCACGGCCGGCCGCGCGACCGTGGCGGCGGGCGTCACGCTCTTCGCGTCGATCTTTCTCACGGCCTTCCTGCAGCCGGGCAGCCTGCTGCTCTCGCTCGCGACGGCACTGGTCGTCGTCACGCCGATCAGTGTCGTCCTCGCCGTCCTCGCGCTGCCCGCGCTGCTGTCGCTGCTCGGCGAGCGGATCGAGATGGGGCGGATCGGCCGCCGCCCCGCAGCCGCCGCCCCGCGCACGCCGTTCGCGGCGGCGGCGGCCGGGGCGGCGTTGCGCCGGCCCGCCCTGGCGACCGCGCTGATCGCGATCCCGCTGGTCCTGCTCGCGCTGCCCGCCCTCGCCGTCCAGACCAGCGCGCCGGGGATCGACGAGCTTCCCAGCTCGAGCCCGGCCCGCCAAAGCACCGAAGAGATTGGGCGTGCCGCCGGTCCCGGCTGGGAGGCGCCGTTCCAGATCGTCGTCGCGGCCGACCGGGGCCCCGTCACCACGCCGGCGCGGCTGCGGCTGCTCGCCCGCGCCCAGCGCCGCATCGCCGCGCAGCCCGGAGTGCGGGCGGTGATCGGGCCGGCGCCGATCGAGCGCGCCGTGCGGCCGCTGCATGACCTCGGCCGGCGGCTCTCGGCGAATGGCCGCGACGGCCCCGCGCAGCTCGCCCGCCTCGGCCCCAACCTGCGTCGCGCGGCGGGGGCGGTCGGTCAGCTGCGGGAGGGAGTCGCCCGCGCCGCGGCGGGCAGCGGGCTGCTCGCCGAGGGCTCCGGGCGCGCCGGCGAGGGGGCGGGCCTGCTTGCCGGCGGACTCCGCCGCGCCGCCGCCGGCGGCGAGCAGGCGAAGGCGGGGATCGCCCGTCTGGAGGCCGGCAGCGAACGGCTGGCGGCCGGCCAGCGCCGGATCTCGGTCGGCACCCTCTCGCTGACGCTGGGGCTGCGGTCGCTGGTGCCGCGCATCCGCGGCGGCCAGCTGGCGCGGGCGAGGCGCCTGGCGAGACGGCTGGAACGGGCCGCCTCCGCCGATCCGAGTCTGGGCCCCGCGGCCGAGGAAGCGCGGACGCTGGCGCGCGCGATCGCCGCCGGACGCGACGAAGTGCGGCGGCTGCGCAACACGGCGACGCAGGTCAACGGCGGCGTCAACCGGCTGGTGCCCGGCGGCGAGCGGCTCGAAGCGGGCGTGCGCCGGCTCGAGGAGGCCGCCTCCGGCTTGAACGAGGGCCTCGGCAGGCTGGGGACGGGCGCCGAGCGGCTCGCCGCCGGCCTCGCCGCCCTGCGCGGTGGCGCCGCGGCGCTGCGCGAGGGGCTTGCCAGCGGCTATCGCCGTTCCCACCCCCTGCAGCGCGGTCTCGGCCGAGCCGCCGTCCGGGTCAGCGCCGCCGTGGCGCCGCTTCGCCGCGGCGCCCGGGCCCTGCGTCGCGAATCCCCCGGCCTCTTC
>DASWMG010000071.1:0-1709 GCA_036399875.1 Solirubrobacterales bacterium | reverse complement strand
GCCGCCCCGCCGCGACCACCGTGTCGGCGGCGAGAACGACGCTTCCCCCTTGTGCGACCGCCGCCGCCTTCTCCATCGCCATCCGGCAGGCGTATCGATCGGGAATCTCGGCCTTGCGCGGAGTCTCGTCGATCTCGGCCGGGACGACCGAGTCCGGGGTCACGCCGAGGCGCGCCAGCAGCTCGAGGCGGCGCGGGGAGGCCGAAGCGAGGATCAGGCGCATTCATGCCCCCTATCGTCATGCTGAACTTGTTTCAGCATCCAGTCCTCCGCCTCCCGGGAGGCGACAAGCTGGACCCTGAAACGAGTTCAGCGACTGTCTTTGGTGTCAAGCGTTCCATGGTTGTTGGTCCCTGACGATGGCGTTGCAGATGATGATGAGTTTTCTAGCGACGGCGATGAGGGCGACCTTTTTGGCTTTGCCGGCTTGGACGAGTCGCCGGTAGGTTTCCTTGAGGACGGGGTTGAACCGGCTGGCGACGAGGCTTGCCATGTAGAGGGCTGCCCGCACTGCGGCTCGGCCGCCGCCGATCATGGCTTTGCCGCGCCATTGTCCGGACTGGCGGGTCCAGGGGGCGATGCCGACGAGGGCTGCGATTTGCCTTCGGTCGAGTTGGCCGAGCTCGGGCAGCTCGGCGATGAGGGTACGGGCGGTTGCGGGGCCGACTCCGGGGATGGAGCTGAGCAGATCCTCCTTTGCCTTCCACAGCGGCGAGTCTTTGACGCTTTCGTCGATCGCGCCTTCGAGGTCGGTAAGCTCTTTTTGGAGAGCGGCGAGCAGCCGCTCGATGCTTTTTATGAGGCGCTTCGCGCCGGCTCGCTTCAGCCGCTGGCGCTCGGCGACCATCATGGCGATGATCTGCCGCCTGCGCGCCACCAGGTCGGCGAGGATCCGGGTCTGCTCGTCCGGCAGCGGCCGGACCGGCGGCCGGGTGGCTTCGACGAAGCGGGCGATGACCGCGGCGTCGACCCTGTCGGTCTTGGCCCTCTTGCCAAGCGCGCCCGCGAAATGACGCACCTGGGCGGGGTTGAGCACTGCCACCGGCAACGACGCTGCGCCGAGCGTGGCCGCCACCACCGTCTCGTAGCCGCCGGTCGCCTCGACCCCGACGCACAAGGGGCCGAGCCCGCCTATCCGGCGCACCAGATCGTCAAGGCCCGCCGAGTCCCTCGGCACCCGCCAGTCCTCACCCGCCGGCGACACGTGAACGTCGAGCCAATCCTTCGATACATCGATGCCGACATAAACCATGGCCATCTGCCCCCTTCCTTGCGCAAACGGGCTCGCCAGGCGGCCCAAGCGACTGTTCGGGGTCGATAACCTCGTGGCGGGAGGACCAAGCTGAACTACGGGCTCAAGCACCCCAGGGTGAGACGACCTTCCCGCCACGGCCCCAATCCCAACGCTACAAAGGGCAGCGTCTAAGTTACAAGGGTGACGGCGAGGTGATCGAGCAGGTCGCGCCTGCCCGGCCGCCGCCGGTCGCGGCCCTTTTTGCATGCCCGGCGACAATCCCCTAGCGGGGGGCGGCGGGCCGCTCTAATACTCGTTCAAAGCACGACTTCCGGGGGTTATTCATGAAGGCGACGATCGAACGGGCTACGCTCCTCAAGAGCCTCGGCCACGTCCAGTCCGTGGTGGAGAGGAGGAACACGATCCCCATCCTCTCCAACGTCCTCATCGAGGCGACCGAAGGGGGCGGCCTCAG
>DASWMG010000070.1:0-5379 GCA_036399875.1 Solirubrobacterales bacterium | reverse complement strand
GCGGGGTCGCCGCCCTCGGCGAGGCGGCGGCGCTCGCGCAGGAGGGCGCGCAGGCCGCGTAGCGCTTCCAGCTTGCCGCGCAGGGTGGCGCGGAAGCGGCGCTGACGGGCGGCGCGGGCCAGGGAGCCGGCCTCTACCGCGGCGATCCGCGGCGCGGCGCCGAGCGGGACGAACTTGAGCTGGGTCGAGAGGCGGTTGCGAGCGACCAGGCGGGCGTTCTCGGCGCTGGGGCGCTCGAAGCCCTCGCTCCAGGCGGCGTTGCCGACGTGCCAGACGACGGCCTCGGGCACCAACTCGAAGCGCCAGCCGGCGATCCGGGCGCGGACGTTGAGGTCTACGTCCTCGTAGAAGGAGAAGTAGGTCTCGTCGTAGCCGCCCTCGTCGAACAGCTCGCGCCGCAGCAGGCAGGCGGCGCCGCAGACGCCGAACACCTCGCGGCGGCGCAGCAGCTCGGGTCGCTGCTCCTCCCCCATGCCGCGCTCGAAGGCGCGCCCGTCGCGGGTCAGCGCCTGGCCGGCGCTGTAGAGGCGGGCGGCCTCGATGGCGTCCGCGGCGGGGGCATCCGCCCCGGCCCATTGCAGGATGCGCGGCTGCACGCCGCCCAGCGCGGGGTCCCGATCCAGCGCCTCCATCAAGCGCGCCAGGCACCCGGGCTCCAGCGTCGTGTCGGCGTTGAGCACGAGGATCGCGCCGGCGGCGACGCGCCTGACCCCGAGGTTGACCGCGGCCGCGAAGCCGACGTTCTCCGGCAGCGCGACGTGCTCGATTCCCTCGCGCCGCAGGTACTCCACCGAGCCGTCGCGCGAGCCGTTGTCGACCACCAGCAGCTCGGTCTCGACCCCCTGCGCCCGCACCGAATCGAGGCAGCGGGGCAAGAAGCGCAGCGTGTTCCAGCTCGGCACGACCACAGCCACCGGCCGCCCCTCCGTCGTCCTCATCACACCGCCACGCTAGCGTTCCACGCCGTGCCGGCGGCCGCGACAGCGATAGAGGTGCGCGGGCTCGAGAAGTCCTTCCGCATTCCTACCCACAAGGTGGACTCGCTCAAAGAGCGGATCGTCCGCCCGTTCGCGGCCCAGGACCATCGTGAGCTGCGCGCCCTCGACGGCATCTCCTTCGAGATCGGCGAGGGCGAGTTCTTCGGCATCGTCGGCCGCAACGGCTCGGGCAAGAGCACGCTGCTGAAGCTGCTGGCCAGCATCTACCGGCCCGATGCCGGCACGATCCGCATGGCCGGCCGGCTGGCCCCCTTCATCGAGCTCGGCGTCGGATTCAATCCCGAGCTGACGGCGCGCGAGAACGTCGTAATCAACGGGGTGATGATGGGGTTAACCCCCCACGAGACGCGCGCCCGCATCGACTCGATCATGCAGTTCGCCGAGCTGACCGAGTTCGTCGATCTGAAGCTCAAGAACTACTCCTCGGGGATGCTCGTGAGGCTCGCCTTCTCGCTGATGATGGAGGTCGACGCCGACATCATGCTGATCGACGAGGTGCTCGCCGTCGGCGACGCCGCCTTCCAGCAGAAATGCGGCGACGCCTTCCGAGAGATGAAGGCGGCGGGAAAGACGATCGTCCTCGTCACGCACGACATGCAGACGGTCGAGGACTTCTGCACGCGGGCGATGCTGATCGACGGGGGGAGCATCCAGCACATCGGCGATCCGGCCGAGGTCGGGCGACGCTACCTGCGGCTCAACTTCGAGGCCGACGAAGCGCGCGGTCCGGTCTCCGCCCAGGAGAGCGAGGAGGTACGGCTCCTGGACGCCTGGCTCGAGGACGCGCGGGGCGAGCGGCTGACCAACGTCGAGCAGGGCGAGACGATCCGACTGCGGCTCGCGCTGGAGGCCAAGCGGGCGACCCCCGGGATCGCGATCGGGCTGCTCCTCGCCAACGCCGACGGCATCGGCATCTGCGAATTCGGCGTGCCCGTCGAGAAGGAGGACGGCACGATGGCGCTCGCCGCGGGCGATCGCGTCGAGGTGCGGACCGACGTCGAGAACCTGCTCACGCCCGGCCGCTATTTCGTCCACGCCGGTGTCAACCGAGCCCGCGACGCGGGCGTCGCCCTCTACGCCCACAACGCGATCGACTTCGTCGTCTACGGCGGCGAAGCGCACTCGCGCGGCGTCGTCGAGCTGCCGCTGGCGGCGAAGACCGTGGTCGAGACCGGAGCCGGGCGATGAGCGCCCTGCGCGAGGTCCGCGGCCCCTCCGCGCTGGGCGGCGGCCGACGGCGCTTCGCCGACCTGCTCTGGCTGATGTCGGCAACCGAGTTCAAGCGCGTCTACTTCGGCACGGTGCTCGGCTACGTCTGGTCGCTGGTGCGCCCGTTGATGCTGTTCGGCGTCCTGCTCTTCGTCTTCACCCAGGTCTTCAAACTGGGCTCAGAAGAAGCCGAGTTCTACCCCGTCCTGCTGCTGCTCAACATTGTCCTCTTCACCTTCTTCTCCGAAGCGACGCAGAACGCGGTCACCTCGGTCGTCTCCCAGGAGGGAATCGTGCGCAAGACGCAGTTCCCGCGCCTGGTCATACCGCTCGCGACCACGCTGACGGGCGCCTTCAACCTGGTCCTCAACATGCTGGTCGTCTTCGTCTTCATGCTCGCCTACGGCGTCGACCCGCACTGGACCTGGCTGCTCTTCCCGATACCGCTCGGGCTGCTCTTCCTGCTCACGGCGGCGATGAGCATGGCCCTCTCCGTCCTCTATGTCCGCTTCCGCGACGTCGCGATCATCTGGACGGTCGTCGCCCAGGTCCTCTTCTACGCCTCGCCGATCCTCTATCCGATCGAAGCGCTCCACAACGACACGATGGAGCGGGCGCTGATGGTCAACCCGCTGGCGCCGATCTTCGAGCAGGTCCGGGTCTGGATGGTCGAACCGAACGCGCCGACGGCGGCCGAGGCAGCCGGCGGTGCCGCCGGGCTGCTGCCGGCGGCCGCCATCTACGTCTTCGTCTGCGTCTTCGCGGTGTGGATCTTCAACCGGCAGGCGCCGCGCATCGCCGAGCAGCTCTAGCGGCAGACGCGGGCGGGCTGGGAGGCGTCGACCCGCAGGTACCAGGGGTATTCCGGCGCCGCGTCGCGGGGCACGCGGACGACGGTCACCGAGTCGCCCGGGGCGCCTTCGGTTGGCACCGGGTATTCGCCGGTCGCGAAGCGGCGCAGCGCGAACTCGGCGGCCGGGCCGGGCGCCAGTTCGATCCGGGTCGGGCCGGGCGAGAGAGGCACCTCGCGCTCCGCTGCCTCCCCGCCGACCGTCGTGCAGTTCTCGCCGCCGCCGCCGGCCTGGTAGGCGCCGAGCCCGGTCACGGTCGAAAGGGGCAGCGCCTGGGAGAGGATGATGTCGGCCTGGCGGCGGCCGTACGCGGGCGCCCCGGCCAGCTCGGCCGGCGTGTAGGCCGGCGAGCCGTATTCCTCGACCGCTTCCAGGTATTTGTCGGCCTGCACGTTGACGAGGGTCGTCGTCCCGGCGATCTCGCTGTTGAGCCAGAAGCCCGGGTCGACGGTCCGCTCGGCGATCTCGATCGCGGCCAGGTCGGCCTGGGTGAAGACGGACTGGATCGTCAGCGTGTCGCGCCCGTCCCTGAGCAGCATCAGGTTCACCGAGAGGGCGAGGGCGACGACGCCGGCGCCGACGGCGAGCGCCCGCCGTCCCCAGCGCACGCCGTAGAGAAGGTTGGCGAGCAGGAGCAGGATGAGGATCGCGCTCAGGTACTGATATCGGCTCGAGGTCGGGGCGCGGCCCGCCGTCGCGTTGAAGGCGGTCAGGAACCAGTTGGTCGAAGCGGCGGCCGCGATCGGCCAGAAGCCGGGGAAGACGCCGGGGCGGCGCACGTACCGGTAGGCGAAGAGGGCGACCAGGGCGGCCAGGAGGGGGCGGCCCCAGGCGGTGTCGGAGGGTCCGCCGAGGGCCGAGTCGCCGAGGCCGAAGAGGCCGCCGAGCGCCGCGGCGGCGGAATCGACGACGAAGCGCGGCGAGGTCAGCACGTTGCGCAACGAGACGTTCGTCTCCGCGTCCGAGCCCCAGCCGAGGTACCAGATCGCGTAGAGGGCGACCGGAACCGCGACGAGCCAAGCGCGTCGCAGGCCGCGCGCGCGGCGTTTCTGGAGGACGTCGACCGCCGCCGCGGCAGCGAAGGGGATCGCGACGCTGGAGAAGCCGAAGGAGAGCAGCAGGAAGATCGCCGCCGCGAGATCGCCCCGGGCGTCGTCGCGGTCGAGCGCCACCAGCATCGCCAGGCCGAAGAGCACCGAACCCGAGAAGCCGATCTCGAACGGCCACAGCAGGACCTCCCAGGCTGGGCCGAGGAAGAGGATCAGGACGGCCGCGAAGAGCGCCGGCCACTCGCCGACCCGGCGCCTCACGTATACGTAGAGCAGCGCCGCGGCGGCGGCGAGGATCAGCGCCTGGATGACGTATTCGGGCGTCGCGGAGGTCATCCCGAAGAGACGGAGCAACAGCTGCTCGAGCGCCACGGGAATGACGATGATGTGCTCGTTGTGCGGTTCGAACAGGGAGTCCGTCGACGGATCGCGCCGGTTGATCAACAGGTCCCAGGTGTCCTGGAGGAAGGTGAAGTCCCTGGTCAGCCAGAGCAGCAGGGCGACCGAGGCCGCCATCGCGGCGCCGAGCAGCAGCGTCGGCAGGTTGCGTCTCTCCCACTCCATGGCGGTGCGGGAGTGTATTGGCGGCCCTCCCGGTCGACTCGGGGGTGCGGCCGCTCAGCGCCGCGCCGGCCGCAGCGCGACCCAGACGAAGCCGCCGAGCCCGGCGGCGGCGAGGACGGCGGCGAGGGCCGAGAACGAGCGCGGCTCGAGCGTCGGCGCCGGGACGAAGAGGGCAAGGACGAACAGCGCGTTGAGAGCCACGAGGGCGGCGGCGAACCGCGGCGAGGCGACGTAGGCCGCGACGGCGCAAGCCGAGGCTGCCAGCAGCGGCAGCAGCAGGCTGCCCTGGTGGATCGAGGTCGAGGATTCCGGCGCGCCGAACATCAGCAGCGCCCAGACGGCGGCGACGGCGAGGCAGAAGCCGAACGAGACGAGGGCGAAGCGCCACTCGGGGCCATCGCGACGGCGGCGGGCGCGCGCCACGGCCATCGCCACCGGCCCGAGGAGCAACAGCCCGAGGAAGGGCAGCAGGGACATGAAGCGGGGGAAGCGCAGAGCGGCGGCGACGCCGCCCCAGTCCCCTTCGCCGGCGAAGTCGGCCGCTCCCGCGACCCCTTCCCTGGTTTCGCGCTCGCCGGCGAGTTTCGTCACGTTCGCCCACTTGTTGGCGAGCGTGCCGTCGAGTCCGACCTCCTCGTAGCCGTCGGCGATGGTCTCGAGCGCGCCGCGATCGTCTATTTCCAGCGAGCCGCCCAACTGCCACTTGAG
>DASWMG010000069.1:0-5502 GCA_036399875.1 Solirubrobacterales bacterium | reverse complement strand
GCACGAAGATCGGCGCCTCGCGGCTGGAGCGGACCCTCAAGGACAAAGGCCTCGACGTCAAGGCGCTGCACGGGGACATGAGCCAGGGCTCCCGCGACGGCGTGATGATCGCCTTCAAGGACCACCGCCTGCGGCTGCTGGTCGCCACCGACATCGCCGCGCGCGGCCTCGACGTCGAGCACGTCACCCACGTCATCAACTTCGACGTACCGGCCTCCTCGGAGGTCTACGTCCACCGGATCGGCCGCACCGGCCGGGTCGGCCGCACCGGCCGCGCGATCACCTTCGTCACGCCGGCCGAGCGCGATGAGATCGGGCGCATCGAGCGCGACGTCAAGACCTCGATCGGCGAGTGGGAGAGCCCCGAGGAGCGGCTCGAGCACGCGCCGCGCCCGCGCAGCCGCCGCCGCGAGCGCGAGGAGTCGGAGGAGAAGCCGGCGCGCGAGGAGCGGGACGAGGGCGAGAAGCGGGGCGAACGCGAGAAGCGCGAGACCGCCCCCACCGGCGACGGAGGGGCGACCGACGACGCCGCCGCCGGCGACGACGACGGCAAGGGCACCAAGCTCTTCGTCAACCGCGGCGAGCGCAGCGGGATCACCGAGGAGCAGCTGCGCTGGGCGCTGCGCGAGGGGGCGGTCCTACCCGACGAGGCCGTCCACGACGTCCGCGTCCTGCACCGCTTCTCCTTCGTCGAGGTCGATCCCGACCAGGCCGAGCGCACCGTCGAGTTCCTCGACGGAACGAGGCTCAACGGCCGCGAGATCCGGCTGGAGATCGCCCGCAGCTGACCTTGATCAGGCGTCCGGCTATTTGTGTAATGTTTTGTCTGTGCCATCACCAGATGTCCTTATAAGAAATATGCGCCGAGCAGCCGGGCTGTCGCAGCGTGATCTCGCGGATCGGGCGGGCACTTCTCAACCGGCCGTCGCTAGGTATGAGAAGGCACTGCGACGCCCTCGTGGGAGACGCTTGGCCGACTTGCGTTTGCTTCTGGGCACGCCCTTAGGCTGACCGCGATTCCGCTCCCCGAGCAGGGGGATCCCAAGCTCGCTGAGTTGATGCTCGAATGGAGCCCCCTAGAGCGTCTTCACACCCTGCGGCATTACGCCCGAGCGCAGAACTACAAGTCCTAAGTCAGCTCCCCAATCCGCTCGAACAGCCGGTCGAAGTCGATCGGCTTGTTGACGAAGCCGTCGATCGCAAGGTCGCTGTCGCCTTCCGCGTCGGCGCCCTCCTTGTGGGCGCTGACGATCAGGGCCGGGGTCTCGATGCCCGCCGCGCGCAGCTCGCGCAGGGCGCCGATGCCGGACTTGCGCGGCATCATCGCGTCGAGGAGGAGCAGGTCGGGCGGCTCGGCCGCGGCGGCGATCAGGTCGACCGCCTCCTGGCCGTCGGACGCCGTCGTCACCTCGTGCCCCTCCATCTCCAGCCGCGTGCGCAGCAGCAGCAGGATCGTCTCGGAGTCGTCGGCGACGAGGATGCGTGCCATCAGCCGACCTCAGTCTCGGCAGCCTCGGGCTCGACTCCGTCGGCGATGGCCGCGACGGGAAGCCGGACCCGGAAGGTCGAACCGGCGCCGACGGTCGACTCCGCCGCGATCGTGCCGCCGTGCAGCTCGACCAGCGACTTCGAGATCGCCAGCCCGAGCCCGGTGCCGCCGACCCGCTGCGTCATGCCCGCGTCGCCGCGCGTGAAGCGCTCGAAGATGTGGTCGAGCTGCTCGCTGGGGATGCCTGGGCCGTTGTCGCTCACCGCGATCTCAACCTCGGCACCGATCCGGTGGGCCTTGACCTCGATCGTCGCTCCCTCCGGGCAATACTCGTTGGCGTTGGTCAGCAGGTTGACGAGGATCTGGCGGATCCGGTCGCGGTCGGCGTTGACCAGCGGCAGCCCGGGCTCGATCTCCTCCCGGAGCTCCTGGTCGCGCCCCTCGGCCTGGCCGCGCAGCGTCCGGGTCGCCTCTTCGACCAGCGGCGCCACCTCGGTCGGGCTGGGCGCGATCGTCAGCCGGCCGGCGTCGCTGCGGGCCAGGTCGAGCAGGTCGTTGAGCAGGCGGACGACGTGGCGGGTGTTGTCGAGGATGATCTCGACCGTCTCCGCCTGCTTCGGCGTCAGCTTTTCGCGCTCGAGCATCAGCAGCTCGGCGAAGCCCTGCACCGAGGTCAGCGGGCTGCGCAACTCGTGGGAGGCGGTCAGCACGAACTCGTCTTTCATCCGTTCGAGCTGGTCGCGTTCGCCGGCGCGGCGCTGCAGCTCCTCGGCCATCTCGTTGAAGGCCGAGCCGAGCTGGGCCGTCTCGGAGAGGCCGCCCACCGTGACCCGGGCCTGCAGGTCGCCGCCCGCGAGCCGTTCGGAGGCCTCGACCAGATCCTCCAGGGGCCGGCGCATCGACGAAATCAAGCCGCTGAAGAGAAGCGCGGCGCCGGTCAGGCCGGCGATCAGCCCCGCCCCGACCAGCAGCGCCGTGTCGCGCGTTTGGTCGTCGATCTCCTGGCGCAGCGCCTGGCGGTGCCGCTGCTGCGCGACCACCTGGCGCCGCGCCAGCGCCGGTCGCTGGCCGCGGGCGAGACGCTCGCGCGCCTGGATCTCGATCCGGTAGGAGCGCGCGGTCGCGTCCTCGAAGTCCTGGCGCTGCTGAAGGAAGCGGGCGACGCCGATCATCGCCAGCCCGGTGAGCAGAGCGAAAGCGATCGCGAAGCCGATCGTCAGCCGATTGGCGAGCGAGGGGCTGAGCCTGAACCGTCTGCGGGAATATGCTTGCCGCGATGAGCGCGGAGCGAGCAAGCGTGCATCTCTGGTTCTTCGCGCAGCGAGCGAAGCGCGATCTTTCATGATGAGCGACGAGGCTACCGGCACCGCGGACGGGACCGTCGAGGCGCCCCCGGGAATCGATCCAGGCCCCGTGGAAGCCTGGTTCGCCGAGCACGTCGAGGGCGTCCAGGCGCCGCTCGGCTTCGAGAAGATCTCGGGCGGCCACTCGAACCTGACCTACCGCGTCACCGACGCCGCCGGCCGCCGCTGGGCGCTGCGCCGGCCGCCGCTCGGCAAGCGGCTCGGCTCCGCGCACGACATGGCGCGCGAGCACAAGGTCGTCTCGGCGCTCGGCCCGACCGACGTGCCGGTCGCGCCCGTCGTCGGCCTCTGCGACGACGAGAGCGTCAACGAAGCGCCCTTCTACGTGATGGAGTTCGTCGAGGGCCCGATCCTGCGCGGCCTCGCCGAGGCGGAGGCCTTCCCCGACCCGGGCGACCGGCGCGCGATCGGCGAGCGCGTCGCCGACACCCTGGTCGCGATCCACTCGATCGACCCCGACGCGGTCGGGCTCGGCGACCTCGGCCGCAAGGAGGACTACGTCGCCCGCCAGCTGCGCCGCTGGCACGGTCAGTGGGAGAAGTCGAAGACGCGCGAGCTGCCGGCGATCGACGCCGTCCACGAGCGGCTCTCGGCGCGCATCCCCGAGCAGGGGCCGGCGACGATCGTCCACGGCGACTACCGCCTCGACAACATGATCCTGACCCCGAATGGCGAGGTCGCCGCGGTCGTCGACTGGGAGCTCTGCACGCTGGGCGATCCGCTCGCCGACGTCGGCCTGCTGATGGTCTACTGGCCCGAGGCGGGCGAGGAGGGCGTCGCGCTCGGCCAGCCGGCGACGATGGCGCCCGGCTTCCCGAGCCGCGAGGAGCTGAAGGCGCGCTACGCGGAGCGCTCGGGCCGCGACCTCTCCGAGCTCGACTTCTTCGTCGCGCTCGGCTACTGGAAGCTGGCGATCATCCTCGAGGGCGTCTACGCCCGCTACGCGGCCGGCCAGTACGGCAAGGTCGACGAGGGCATCCAGCACTTCGCGCGGCTGGTCGAGCGCCTGGCCGAGGCCGCGGAGGAAGCCGAGCGACGCTGACCGTTCGTCCAGGCGGTATCGCCGTATTTGCTTGACATTCCTCGACGGGAACTGAAAGGGTCCGGCCGGCGGGGTGTTCCTATCCGCCTCGTCGCCACCCGACCTCAACGAAGGAGTTCTCTTGAAGCAGATTCGCAAGCGACTCACGTATGCGAACGTGATGTCGTCGATCGCCGTCTTTCTCGTGCTCGGCGGTGCCGCAGTCGCCGCCAGCCAGTTGCCGAAAAACAGCGTCGGTGCCAAACAGCTGAAGAAAGGCGCCGTGACCGCGGCGAAAATCAAGAAAGGCGCGGTCGACTCGTCGAAAGTCGCGGACGGAAGCCTGCAGGCGTCCGACTTCAAAGCAGGCCAGTTGCCCGCCGGCCCGAAAGGGGAGAAAGGCGAGAAAGGCGCAGCGGGGCCGATCGGTCCGATCGGACCGAGCGACGTCTTCGCGACCGAGGGTGCCTCGAGCACGCCGATCGGGGCAGGGCCGACCACGCTGGCGACGCTGAACCTGCCCGCTGGCAGCTACTACGTGTCCGGTCGAGCGAGCCTGCAGGGGCCGGAACAGATCGTCCGCTGCAACTTCCTGCCGGTGGGGCACGACGAGGACTCGGTCAACACGACCATTCCCGGCTTTCAGATCGAGGCGGTGTCCTTCGACGCCCTCACGCTCGCCGCGCCTGGCACGGTCTCGTTCCAGTGCGAACGGTTCGGGGCGAGCGCGACCGCCTTCGACATCGTCTTGACGGCGATCAAGGTGGGCAGCATCACCGAGCAGTAAGCGCCGGTACCAGCGAGCGCTTGGATTGTCACGAGGGCCGGGCCTTGGCCCGGCCCTCTTTGAGTAGGGAGGGGCGACGTTTCCCTCCCTCCCGACCAAGGAGGCCACTTGAAGCAGATTCGCAAGCGACTCACGTACGCGAATGTGATGTCGTCGATCGCGGTGTTCCTCGTCCTCGGCGGAGCCACCGCGATTGCCGCGCAGAAGATCGGCAAGAGCGATCTGAAGGCGAACTCGGTCACCACCGCGAAAATCAAGCGGAACGCGGTGACCGCCGCGAAGATCCGTAACAACGCCGTCACGACCAACAAGCTCCGCAACGAGGCCGTGACCGGCGCGAAGGTCAACGAGGCAACCCTCGCCGCCGTCCCCAGCGCCCTCAGCTCAGTCACGACCGACGAGGTGGCGAGCTCGCGGGGGACCCTGTCCGTCAGTCAGACGGTGAGCGCCTTCGAATACGGCGGCGCCAAGCTCGTCGTCGCCTGTGAGCCGTTCCAGCCTGGCTCGACGCCGGAAATCACCGCCCACGTGTACATCGAGCCCACCGCCGAGGGCACGACCTTCCTCAGCTGGCAGGACGCCGCCAAAGCGGTCGGCCCTGGGACGCCGGCCGAGGACCGGGAAGTCACCGCCGCCCCATGGGCCGCCAGCGACGCCTCGCTGGCGGGCGAAGCGGGGGCTCCGATCGAAGTGACTACCGCGAGCGGCGCCAGCTTCGCCGGGCACATCGGCGTCGCATCGGAGAAAGACAGCAACACCTGCTGGTACTGGTTCCACGGCACGATCATCAGCTAGGACCGGTTCTTCGGGATGTGGAGAGGGGCGGCCGCGGCCGCCCCTC
>DASWMG010000068.1:0-9039 GCA_036399875.1 Solirubrobacterales bacterium | reverse complement strand
AGTCCTCGACGCCGTGATCGCGGACTTCATGCCGGAGGCCGTCAACCACTACGGCGAGCAGGCCTCGGCGCCCTACTCGATGGCCTCGCGCGAGCAGGCGGTCGAGACCCAGTACGGCAACGTGATCGGCAACCTCAACCTGCTCTTCGCGATCCGCGACCACGTACCCGAGTGCCACCTGGTCAAGCTGGGGACGATGGGCGAGTACGGCCAGCCCAACATCGACATCGAGGAGGGCTACATCGAGATCGAGCACAAGGGCCGCCGCGACACGCTGCCCTTCCCGAAGCTGCCCGGCTCGCTCTACCACTGCTCGAAGGTCCACGACTCGACCAACATCCACTTCGCCTGCCGCACCTGGGGCCTGCGCGCCACCGACCTCAACCAGGGCGTCGTCTACGGCGTCGAGACCGACGAGACCGCCCGCGACGAGCGCCTCATCACTCGCTTCGATTACGACGAGGTGTTCGGGACCGTGCTCAACCGCTTCTGCCTGCAGGCGGTGATCGGCCACCCCCTCACGGTCTACGGCTCCGGCGGCCAGACCCGCGGCTTCCTCAACATTCGCGACACGCTCCAGTGCGTCGAGCTGGCGGTCGAGAACCCGGCCGCCGCCGGCGAGTTCCGCGTCTTCAACCAGTTCACCGAGCAGTTCTCGGTGCTGGAGCTGGCCGAGCTGGTCAAGAGCGCCGCCGAGCACCTCGGCTACACGGTCGAGATCCAGCACTGCGACAACCCGCGGGTCGAGAAGGAAGAGCATTACTACAACGCGATCCACACCAAGCTGCTCGACCTCGGCCTCGAGCCGACGCTGCTCGGCGAGGAGCTGGTCGAGTCGATCGTCCACGTCATCGAGCGCTACAAGGGCAACGCGATCGAGAGCGCGATCGACCCCCGCACCCGCTGGAACCCCGCCAAAAGCCCTGCTGGTCGGGCATAGGCCCGCTGGTACCATCGCCAGTCTGATGAGTAGCGAGCAAAAGATCCTGCGATGAGGGCCGCCGACGCGTTGATGGAGAGCCTCAAGGCCGAGGGCGTCAAGGACATCTTCGGCATCCCCGGCGGCGCCAACCTGCCCACCTACGACGCCCTGGTCGACGCCGGCATCCGGCACATCCAGGTGCGCCACGAGCAGGGGGGAGGTCATGCGGCGGAGGGCTACGCCAGGGCTTCCGGCCGGGTCGGGGTCGCCTTCGCCACCTCGGGGCCGGGCGCGACCAACCTCGTCACGGCGATCGCCGACGCGATGATGGACTCGACGCCGACGGTGTTCGTCACCGGCCAGGTCCGCACCGAGCTGATCGGCACCGACGGCTTCCAGGAGGCCGACATCCTCGGCGCGACCCTGCCCTTCGTCAAGCACTCCTTCCAGGTCACCGATCCGCGCGAGATCCCCGAGTACGTCCACCAGGCGTTCCACGTCGCCTCGACCGGCCGTCCCGGCCCGGTCCTCGTCGACGTGCCGCAGGACCTCTCGCGCGCCGAGATCGACTACGCGCCGCGCACCGAGCCGGTCGAGCTGGCCGGCTACAAACCGATGAGCGCCGGCAACATCAAACAGGTCCGGATCGCCGCCAAAGCGCTTGCCAACGCGCGCCGGCCGATCCTCTATACCGGCGGCGGCGTGATCAATGCGGACGCCGCCGAGGAGTTGCGCGAGCTGGCCGCTTCCGACCGTTTCCCGATCACCTCGACCCTGATGGGGCTCGGCGGCTACCCGGCCTCCGGCGAGAACTGGCTCGGGATGCTCGGCATGCACGGCACTGTCACCGCCAACTGGGCGATGGACAACGCCGACCTGATCGTCGCGATCGGCGCCCGTTTCGACGACCGCATCACCGGCAAGCTCTCGGAGTTCGCGCCGCACGCCAAAGTCATCCACATCGACGTCGACCCGGCCGAGATCTCCAAGAATGTCGGCGCCCACATCCCGATCGTCGGCGACGTCAAGCTGGTCCTCCCCGAGCTGAGCCGCGAGTACCGCGCCCTGCAGACTGACCCGACCCGGCTCGACGCCTGGTGGAAGCAACTGCGGACCTGGCAGGAGGACCACCCGCTCTTCTACGAACCCGGCAAGAACGGCGAGATCAAGCCGCAGTTCATGGTCGAGGCGCTGCACCGCGCAACCCAGGGCGACGCGATCGTCACCTCCGACGTCGGCCAGCACCAGATGTGGGCCGCTCAGTACTACGGCTTCGACAAGCCGCGCCGCTGGATCAACTCCGGCGGCCTGGGGACGATGGGCTTCGGCCTGCCCTCGGCGATCGGCGCCAAGGTCGCCCGGCCCGACGAGCAGGTGGTCTGCCTCGCCGGCGACGGCAGCCTGATCATGAACTGCCAGGAGTTGGCGACCTGCGTCACCGAAGGGATCCCGGTCAAGGTCTTCCTGATGAACAACGGCTACATGGGGATGGTCCGCCAGTGGCAGGAGCTCTTCTGGGACCGCCGCTACAGCGCCGTCGAGATGGGGGCGAGCCCGGACTGGGTGAAGCTGGCGGAGGCGTTCGGCGCCACCGGCATGCGCTGCGAGGACGCCGCCGACCTCGAGGAGACGATGGTCAGCGCCCTGGAGACCGACGGCCCGGTGCTCGTCGACGTGCGCGTCGCCCAGGAGGAGAACTGCTACCCGATGATTCCGCCGGGCGAAGCGGCGCGCGACATGGTCGAGGCGCCGAAGGCGGTGCGCTGATGGAGGCCGGCACCCCCGACCTGGTCAAACTCGAGGACCTGCACGTCCCCGGCCAACTGACCGGGCGCAAGCACATCCTCTCGATCCTGGTCGAGAACAAGCCGGGCGTGCTGGCGCGGATCGCCGGCCTCTTCTCGCGGCGCGGCTTCAACATCGACACGCTCGCGGTCGGTCCCACCGACGACCCGAGCATCTCGCGGATCACGCTGACGCTCGACGGGGCGGTCCACCCGATCGACCAGGTCACCAAGCAGCTCCACAAGCTGGTCAACGTCCTCAAGATTCGCGACATGGAGCCGGAGGAGACGGTTGCCCGCGAGATGGCGATGTTCAAGGTCTCCGCGGCGGTCGAGAACCGGGCCGAGATCATCCAGTTCGCCGAGATCTTCCGCGCCAAGGTGATCGACGTGGCGCGCCGGACGATGACGATCGAGGTGACCGGCTCCGCCGACAAGATCGAGGCCTTCGAGCGGATGATCCGCCCCCACGGCCTAATCGAGATGGTGCGTACGGGCGAGATAGCGATTGCGCGAGGCGGCGACTAGCGAGCTGATCGACCGCCTCCGCGAGGGCGCGGAGCGGGCGCGGCGCGAGGATCGGCGAACGCTGGTCAGCGCCACCGTTGCGATCGAGGCGCCAGACGTCGCAGCGACCATCTTCGCCTCGCGGCTTGCCAGCGACCGCTGGTTCTGCTGGGAGCAGCCCGACCGCGGCTTCGCGCTCGGCGCGCTCGGCATCGCCCACGAGGCGACCTCGCGGGGCGAGTCGCGCTTCGAGGACGTCGCCCGCGAGTGCATGCGGCTGCGCGACGGGGCGATTGTCGCCGCGCCGACCGGACTGCCGCCGGGAGCGGGCGCGGTCTGGACAGGCGGCTTCGCCTTCGATCCGCACGGCGGGGCTGAGGCGCAGTGGTCGTCGTTCGCGCCGGCGGCGATGGCGCTGCCGGAGCTCTCGATCTGCCGCCAGGGCGACGAGGCGTTCCTGACTGTCAACCTGGTCGTCGCGCCCGGGGACGAGGCGGGGGAGGGGGTCGAGCGGCTCGGCGGCCGCGTCGCCGGTCTGCGCGAGGAGCCGCTGCCGCTGATCGATCCGCACCCGACCGGCAGGCCGCGGATCCGCAGCGCCCACCCGCCCGGCGAGTTCGAGCGCGCGGTCGCCGCGGCGACGGAGCGGATCGGGCGCGGCGAGATGAGCAAGGTGGTGCTGGCGCGCGAGGTCTGCGTGAGCGCCGCAAGGGCGCACGGCCCGGCCGCGGTCTTCGGCGCCCTGCGCGAGGTCTTCCCGTCCTGCTTCTGCTTCTGCTGCGGCACTCCGGAGGCGGCCTTCCTCGGCGCCAGCCCGGAGTTGCTGGTGCGTCGCTCGGGCGCGGCGGCCTCGACCGTGGCCCTGGCCGGCTCGACCCGGCGCAGTTCCGACCCCTCCGTCGACGACCACCTGGGGGAGCAGTTGCTGCGCAGCGACAAGGACCGCCGCGAGCAGCAGATCGTCGCCGAGCGGATCGTGCGGGCCCTGCGACCGCACGCGGTCTGGGTCGAGGCGGCCGACGAGCCGGAGGTGGTCAAGGTGGCCAACATCCAGCACCTGGCGACGCCCGTGATCGCCCAGCTTGCCGAATCGCACTCAGCGGTCGAGCTGGCCGGCATGCTGCACCCGACGCCGGCGGTGGGCGGCGAGCCGTGGCCCGGCGCCGCCGAGACGATCAGGGACCTGGAGCGGATGGACCGGGGCTGGTACGCCGGCCCGGTCGGCTGGATGGACGCGACCGAGGACGGCGAGTTCTGCGTCGCCCTCCGCAGCGCCCTGTTGCGCGACCGCGAGGCGCACCTCTACGCCGGGGTGGGAGTCGTCGCGGGCTCCGACCCCGCCGCGGAGCTTGCCGAGACCGAGGTCAAGCTCGGCGCCCTGCTGCCGTTGCTGGCCGAGTAGCCGGCCAGCCACGTCCAGGCGCCAATGATCAAGAATTCTTGACAGATAGCGGCGTCGCTGGTAGAGAGAAGGGGGCGGGCGGCGACGGTGAGGAGGCGGCATGCGGTCAAGCGGAGTCCGGGGGGCAAGGGCTCTCATTGCCGCGATCGGCGTGCTGGTCGCGACGCTCGCGTACGCCGACGCGCAAAGCTCGCGTGCGGGCCAGGCACCCGCCCTGCCTTCCGCCACGCGGACCTCGGATCGGGAGCGCTTGGCGACGGAAGCCGAAATCGCGATGTCCCGTGCCGACCTCGCCGGCCGAATCAGGTCCGCGCTGGGCAGGGACTTCGGCGGCGCCTGGTTCGAACCGGCCACCGCCCAACTGCACGTCGGAATCACCTCCCCGGGGAGCGGTCAGGTCGCCGAGTCGGTCGCGGCCGAAGCCGGCCTCAGCGCAATCGTGACCGCAACCCCGGTGCGTTCGACCTGGGCCGAGCTGGTCGCCGCCCAAGCCAAATGGGATCGCCGGTTGACGGACCTGTTCGAGCGCGGCCTGGTCAAAACCTGGATTTCCGAGCAGGACAATGCCGTGAGAGTGGAACTGGCATCGAGCGTGCCCGCGGCCACGCTTGCAGCGCTCGAACGCGAAGCCGTGGCGGGCGACGTCGCGGTCTCCGTCGTCCCCACGTCGCATGGCAGCTTCTACGGCAGAGCGGCGGCGCAATGCAAAGCATTCGTAACGGAACAGGCGTATTGCAACCCGACGATCGTCGCCGGCGTCAAAATCGAAGGCGAAGGAGGGACGAGGTGCACCGCCGGACCAGCGGTCGTCAGAAAAGATCGCTCCGACGACTTCTGGGCGACAGAAACCTTCGTGCTGACCGCCGGCCATTGCCTTTCCGGAGGCGGGGCGCTTCAGAAATGGTACTCCTTCAATAAAAACGCTGAAAAAAAATCGCTCGGCAAAACCTTCGAATACAAACACGCCAGCCGGGACGTCGGGGTGGTCTCGGTCGAAATGCCCTACTGGGCGAATGAAACCTTCATTCCGGTCGTGCCCGCGGTAGCCGAATGGAGCGCGGCCGCGGAATCGGAACCGTTCACCGTCGTCGGCGAAACCGAACCGGTTCAAAACGCCAAAACGTGCTTTTCAGGCCAGGTTAGCGGCACGAAATGCGGAGAAATCGTCACGAAAAACGCGACGGTCGAATTTGGGACTGGGACAAAAATCAGCGAACTCGTCGAGGTCAAAGGCCTGACGGTCCAAAAAGGAGACAGCGGCGGGCCCTGGTACTCCGGCGAAGAAGCGGGGGCCGGGATGGTGGAAGGGACCCTTGTCGGGGACATCACGGCCAGCACGCACCCCGTCTTCGAGACGCTCGAATCGGCGTTCACGAGCTTCACCACGAAATTCGAACTGCTGAGCGATGCGAACGAAGAACGACATGCGTTCAAATTCGGAGCCGAAAGCGTGCCGGTCGTGCTGACAGGCAAACGCTCGGGCGCCGCCAAACACGTCTTCACGACCCACTTCGGAGCCATCTCGTGCAACGAAGTGACGTTCACGAAAGAATTGACCGCCGTCCCGGTGGCTCTGATCAGGGTCGAACCGAAATACGCCGGATGCACCACCGCGATGGGAGCGATGGTTCCAGTCGACACGAATGGGTGCGCCTTCGAATTCGTCCCCTCTACCTTCGCCGGCGGGAACTTCGAGGGGAGAGTCCATCTGCTCTGTCCTTCTGGGCAGAGGATCGACATCACAACGCCAGGCTGTCGCATCACAGTCGGAAGCCAGCTCAAAAAAGGCGCTGTCACATACACAAACATCGGGGCGGGCGCCACACGCGAAATCTCAGTGGACCTCAACCTCGTGAATCTCCTCTACGAAGAACACAACGTAACGCCGCTCAACAACTGCGCGCAGAACACAAAACCGACAACCAGCGGCACCTACACCGGCTCTGAGCTGGTCACAGGCGAGACCAAAGCCGCCGCACACGACGGCATCTTCGTCTGGTAGCCGGCTGAGCGACCGCTAGGTGATCGCTCCGCCGACCGCGTCGGCGAGGCGGCGGTGCAGCTCGACGTTCGCGCGGCGGTCGACCGGGACTGAGACCAGGCCGGTGCCGCCGACAAGCGCGTCGGCGAGCCCGTCGAGCGACTCGACGCGGCGATGGGAGAGGCCGAAGAGGGCGGCGGCCCTGCCGGCGTCGACCCCGCGCGGCGTCCCCAGCAGCCCCTCGAACTCCTCCCCGGCGAGCGCCTGCTCCTGCGGCAAGAAGTGAAAGATCCCGCCACCGTCGTTGTCGACGACGACGATGCGGACCGGGGTGGAGACCTCGCGCAGGGCGGCGAGGCCGCCAACGTCGTGGAGCAGGCCGAGGTCGCCGGTGAGGATCGTGGTCGGGCGACCGGTCGCGCGGGCGGCGCCGATCCCGGAGGAGATCAGACCGTCGATGCCGTTGGCGCCGCGGTTGCTGAGAAAGAGCGCGTCCGTCGCCGTACTCGGCAGAAACGCCTCCTGGTCGCGGATCGGCATGCTCGAAGACGTGTAGACGAGGTCGCCGTCGGCGTAGGTCGCGGCGAGGGCCTGCTGCAGGCCGGGCTCGGTCGGCGCCGGCTCCTCCGCCAGGGTCGCCTCGATCGCCTCGCGCGCGGCCATCTCGGCGTCGAGCCAGAGCGACGGCGCCGCGCGCTCCTCGCCGAGTCGGACCGCCCAGCCCGCCGCCAGCTTCGCCGGATCGGCACGGAGCAGCGCCGCGGCGCGCCGGGTCGGCTCGTTCCAGCCGGCGAGGGGGTCGACGACGATCTCCTCGGCACCCGAGCCGGCCAGCCAGGAGCGCAGCGGCTTGCTGGTCGGCATCTCGCCGAAGCGCAGGACCAGGTCGGGCCGGCTCCTCTCGCGGAAGTGCTCGTCGCGCAGCAGCAGGTCGTAGGCCGTGACGACATGCGAGCGGTCGTGCGGGCCGCAGCGCAGCTGCGAGGTCGGCTCGGCGAGGATCGGCATCCCGGCGGCGCGAGCGAGTCGGACGAGTGGCTCGCGCAGCGCCGGGTCGAGCTGGCGACCGGCGACGATCGCACCGGCTCGGGCGCGCTCGATGTGACCCGCGACCTCGTCGAGCAGGAAGTCGGACGGCGCGGCGTCGTACGGCGTCACCGCGGTCAGCGGACGCTCGCCGCGACCCTCCAGCGCCCGCGGCTCGGTCGCGGTCACCGCCCCCTCGACCGGCAGCGGCGCCAGCGGCTCGCGCCAGGCGAGGTTGAGGTGGACCGGCCCGGGCCGCGGCTCCCCTCGCGCGGCCGCGACCGCGCGGCAGGCGGTCGAGCGGTAGTGGAGCAGGCCGCTGTCGTCGGCGTCGTGCGTCCCGACCTCGCAGAACCAGCGCACCGACGAGCCGTAGAGCTTGATCTGGTCGATCGTCTGGCCGGCGCCGACCGCGCGCAGCTCGGGCGGCCGGTCGGCGGTCAGCAGGACCAGCGGGACCGCCGACAGGTCGGCCTCGCAGACGGCGGGGTGGAGGTTGGCAGCCGCGGTGCCGGACGTGCAGAGGATCGCCACCGGCGCCCCGCTCGCCTGGGCCGCGCCGAGCGCGAAGAACGCCGCGGAGCGCTCGTCGACGATCACGCTCACCCCGATCGCCGGCTCGCGCCAGAGCGCAACCGCCAGCGGCGTCGAGCGGGAGCCTGGAGAGATGACCGCGTGGCGCACCCCGCTGCGGGCCAGCTCCTCGACGAAGGCCGAGGCGAGCGCGGTGTTGGCGTTGGTCGGGTCCACGTCTGGCGCGTTTGTCACCCATAGGGACACAAACGCGCCATGCAGGCTAGAGCCGGTGCGCGTCGAGCGCCGCCTCGTCGATCTCGACGCCCAGCCCCGGTCCGTCAGGCACGTGGAGCATGTCGCCGCGCAGCTCCGGGCCGACCGTGCCGATCGTCGCCGCGAAGAGGCGCTGGGTGGCGAGTCCGTGCGCCAGTCCCGTCCCGGGCCGCTCGCCCGCCTCGGCCAGCGTCGCCGCCACCTGCGCCGCCGCGGCGATCCCGACCGGGCCGTCGAGGGCGCTCGACATGTAGGCGGGCAGGACCTCGCCGATCTCCACTGCCGCCTCGGGGCCGCCGACCTTCGAGAGCTTGATTCCGGTCATCGCGCAGGCGCCCAGCTCGACCGCCCGCACGGCGTCGGCGCGGCTCTCGACGCTCTCGTCGGCTGCGATCGGGATCAGCGTCGAGGCCGCCAGCTCCGCCGCTTCCTCCAGGGTTGCGACGGGCTGCTCCGCGAGCTCGAGGTCGAAGGGCTCCAGCTCGGTCAGCAGGCGCTTCGCGGTCTCGAGATCCCAGGCCGCATTGACGTCGACCCGAATGCAGGCGCGCGGCCCGAGGGCCTCGCGGACCGCCCGCACCTGCGCGACGTCATCGCCGGTCCCCAGCTTCAGCTTGAAGGACGAGAA
>DASWMG010000067.1:0-6477 GCA_036399875.1 Solirubrobacterales bacterium | reverse complement strand
AGCGGCTGCGTCTTCTTCGAGCCGTCCCGGTAGATGGCGAGCGCCTTGATGCCCAGCTTCCATGCCTGCATGTACGCTTCGGCGATCTCCTCGGGCGTGGCGTCGTGCGGCATGTTGACCGTCTTGGAGATGGCGCCCGAGAGGAACGGCTGGACCGCGCCCATCATCTTGATGTGGCCCATATGCGAGATCGCCCGCTCGCCGACCGCCACGTCGAAGACCTCGAGGTGCGCCGGGTCCAGGCCGGGGGCGCCGACGATCGTCCCGGTGTCGGTGATGTGCGCCTCGATGGCGCCGATCTGCTCGGCCGAGTAGCCGAGGGTCTGCAGCGCCAGCGGCACCGTGCGGTTGGCGATGACCATCGTCCCGCCGCCGACGAGCTCCTTGTACTTGACGAGCGAGAAGTCGGGCTCGACGCCGGTCGTGTCGCAGTCCATCAGGAAGCTGATCGTCCCGGTCGGCGCCAGCACCGTCGCCTGCGCGTTGCGGTAGCCGTGCTCCTCGCCCAGCTCGACCGCCTCGTCCCAGGCCCGCTGCGCCGCGGCGAGCAGTTCGCCCTTGATCCCGGTGGAGTCGATGTCGTAAGAGGCGTCGCGGTGCATGCGCATGACCCCGTTGTGAGCCTCGCGGTTCTTCTCGTACTCCTCGTAGGGCCCGGTCGCCTCGCCGGCGATCTTCGCCGACTGGGCGTAGGCGCGACCGGTCATCAGCGCCGTGATCGCCGCCGCCACGTTGCGACCCTCGTCGGAGTCGTAGGGCAGGCCGTCGGACATCAGCAGCGCGCCGAGGTTGGCGTAGCCGAGCCCGAGCTGGCGGAAGCGGTTGGCGTTCTCGGCGATCTGCTTGGTCGGGTACGACGAGTAGCCGACCACGATCTCCTGGGCGAGGAAGACGACGTCGACCGCGTGCTGGAAGTCCTCGACGTCGAAGCTGCCGTCCTCGCGGCGGAACTTCATCAGGTTAAGCGAGGCGAGGTTGCAGGCCGAGTCGTCGACGTGCATGTACTCGCTGCACGGGTTGGAGGCGTTGATCCGCCCCGACTCCGGGCAGGTGTGCCAGCGGTTGATGATCGTGTCGTACTGGACGCCTGGGTCGGCGCAGCGCCAGGCGGCGTCGGCGATCTGGTTCATCAGGTCGCGCGCCGGCAGGGTCTTAACCGCTTCGCCGGTCGTGCGCGCGGTCAGATCCCAGTCCTCGCCGGCCTCGACCGCCTCCATGAAGTCGTCGGTGACCCGCACCGAGTTGTTGGCGTTCTGGTACTGGATGGAGGTGAAGCCCTCGCCGTCGATCGACATGTCGAAGCCGGCGTCGCGCAGGGCCGCCGCCTTCTCCTCCTCCTTCGCCTTGCACCAGATGAAGTGCTCGACGTCGGGGTGGTCGACGTCGAGGACGACCATCTTGGCCGCGCGGCGCGTCTTGCCTCCCGACTTGATCGTTCCCGCCCAGGAGTCGGCGCCGCGCATGAAGCTGACCGGGCCGCTGGCCGTCCCGCCCTTCTTCAGCGGCTCCATCGAGCCGCGGATGTTGGAGAGGTTGATCCCCGAGCCGGAGCCGCCGCGGAAGATCTTGCCCTCCTTGGTGTTCCACTCGAGGATCGACTCCATGTTGTCTTCGACGCTGAGGATGAAGCAGGCGCTGCACTGCGGCCGCTCCTCGAAGCCGACGTTGAACCAGACCGGCGAGTTGAAGGCGGCCTTCTGGTTGAGCAGGATCGCGGTCAGCTCCGCTTCGAAGGCCGCCGCGTCCTCCTCGCTGGCGAAGTAGCCCCCCTGACGTCCCCACTCGGAGATCGTCCCCGCGACGCGGCCGATCATCTGTTTGACCGAGCGCTCGCGCTTCTCGCTGCCGAGCTGCCCGCGGAAGTACTTCTGGGCGACGATGTTGGTCGCGTTCTGCGACCAGCTCTTCGGGAACTCGACCCCGCGCTGCTCGAAGGCCGGGTTCTCCGGATCGCCAATCACGGCGTCGCGGATCTCCCACTCGACCTCGTCGAAGGGGTGGACGCCGGGCGAGGAGAATCTGCGCTCGATCGCAAGCCCCTCAAGACCGGTGGACTGGGTGCTGGCGGCGGTCTTGGACATCGAACTTCTCCTCTCGAGCGGCTATTAGGGCGAGCTAACGAGGATCGTCTTTGAGTCGGACGGAACCCGCAAAGCAGCACCCCGCAAAATGCTGGAGATTCGTCTTTCCCTGGGTATGGTGGCAGGGTGGAGGCACGGCCGAAAGCGGTCCGGAAGGCAGCCGAGAAAGCCGAGGCTGCAAAAGAAGTTGCATCCGACGCGATGGCCGACGCGGTCGCCGCGGTCAAGCCGAGGCTGCGCGGCGTCTCGCACGAGTGGGCCTTCTTCGTCTCGCTCTTCCTCGGCGCCGCGCTGATCCTCGCCGCCGACACGCCGACGGCGACGCTGGCGGTCACCATATATGCAGTCAGCCTCTCGGCCCTGCTCGGGACGAGCGCCCTCTACCACCGGGTCGACTGGCAGCGCCCCGACCTGCGCCTCCTCATGCGTCGCCTCGACCACTCGATGATTTTCTTCCTCATCGCGGGCACCTACACGCCGTTCGCCCTGCTCGCCCTCGACGGCGCCCTCGCCGACGCGATCCTGGTCGCGGTCTGGGTCGGCGCCGTCGCCGGCGCCGTCGTCGAGATCGTCTGGATCGAGCACCCGAAATGGGTCGCGGCGCTCGTCTACCTTTCGCTCGGCTGGATTGCCGTCATCCCCTTCCCGAAGCTATGGGACGAGATGGGCGCGGCCGGGACCCTGCTGGTCGCCGCGGGCGGCCTCCTCTACACGGCCGGGGCGATCGTCTACGCGACCCAGCGGCCCAACCCCAACCCGCGCGTCTTCGGCTACCACGAGGTCTTCCACCTCTTCGTGATCCTCGCCGCCGCGGCCCACTTCGCCGCGATCGCCTTCTTCGCCCTGCCGGCCGCCTGACGAGCGGAGTTTTTTGGGGCCTATAGCCCCTAAAAAGTTCCGCTAGGCCAAGGCCGCCGCGGCGCGCTCCTTCGCCGCCTCGATCAGCGCCAGCACCTGGACCTCCTGGCCGTCGCGGATCAGCTCGACCGGGTCGGGCTCGCCGTTGACGATGCCCTCGAAGAACTCCTTGCGGTCCTGGTAGGTGGGCAGCGTGTCCTTGGCCCAGCCGCGCGCGTCGTTGAGCATCACCGCCAGCCGCGCGAACTCCTCGCCGAACAACTCCGAGACTTCGCGCTTCATCCGCTTCGCCAGCGCCGGCGAGGCGCCCGCGGTCGAGATCGCGATCGCCAGCGGCCCGCTGCGGACGATCGCCGGCAGGATGAAGTTGCAGAGCGGCGGCACGTCGACGACGTTGACCAGCATCGCCCGGCGCTCGGCGTCGTCGTAGACGGAGATGTTGACGTCGGTGTCGTCGGTGGCGGCGATGACCATGAAGACGCCCTCCAGGTCGCCGGCGCCCGCGTAGGCCCGCTTCTCCCACTCGATCGAGCCCTCGGCCGCCAGCGATTCCAGCTCCGGGTGGGCGACCGGCGCGATCAGCGCCACGTCGGCGTCGCAGGCGAGCAGCCCCTCGACCTTCTCGAGGCCGATGTCGCCCCCGCCGACGACCAGGCAGCGTCGCCCCTTCAGCTTCAGGCAGGCGATGTAGAAGGGGGTCTCGAGCATGTCCCGCACGCAGGACTGGTCGCAGATTCCCTTACGGAACTGGCAGACGCACTCCTTGCCGGCATAGGCCTGAGCGGGCATGGGGCAAAGACTAGTGGCCGTCATGGGCCGCCGAGAGCCCCTGCTACCCTCGCCGCCCCATGAGGCTGATAGTCACCGAGAAGAACAACAGCGCCAAGAAGATCGCCGAAGCGCTGAGCCGCGGCAGCAACAGCGCCGACAAAACCTTCAAAGTCCCCTTCTACGCCTGGAAGGACGACGAAGGCGGCGAGCACATGACCGTTGGCCTCAAGGGCCACGTGCTCGGCCCCGCATTCCCGGAGGGCTACTCGAACTGGCAGAAGACCGACCTGCACGACCTGATCGACGCCGAGCTGATCAAGGAGCCGACCGACAAAAACGTCGTCAAAGCGATCAAGAAACTGGCCAAAGAGGCTGACGAACTGGTGATCGCGACCGACTTCGACCGCGAGGGCGAGCTGATCGGCCTCGAGGCGCTCGAGGAGATGCTCGACGCCAACCCCGACCTGGGCTCGCGCGAGGGCACCGCCGACGGCACCCTCCGCATCAAGCGCGCCCGCTACTCCGCGCTGACCAAGGAGGAGATCGAGCGCGCCTTCGGCGACCTCGACGAGCTCTCCTACCCGCTCGCCAACGCCGGCGCCGCCCGCCAGGACATCGACCTGCTCTGGGGCGCCACCCTGACCCGCGCCGTCTCGCTCGCCAGCCGCCGCTTCGGCTCCAACTTCCTCTCGGTCGGCCGTGTCCAGAGCCCGACCCTCGGCCTGATCGTCGAGCGCGAGATGGAACGCCGCGCCCACGTTCCCAAACCGTTCTGGGAACTGTTCGCGAAGTTCCAGCACCCCGACGGTGCCTTCGAGGCTCATCACACCACCGACAAGTTCTGGGAGAAAGCCGAGGCCGACGCGGCGCTGGCCGGCACCTCCAGCCCCGGCACGGTCAAGTCGGTGACGGCGCGCAAGAACACGCGCAAGCCGCCCACCCCCTACAACACGACCGCCTTCAGCACCGACGCCTCCAGCCGCCTCGGCATTACCCCCGCCAGCGCGATGCGGATCGCCGAGGACCTCTACATGGACGGCTTCATCTCCTACCCGCGCACCGACAACACCGTCTACCCGCCGTCGCTGCCGGTCCGCGAGCTGGTCTCCTCGCTGGTCCGCGTCAAGGAGTTCTCCGCCGCCGCCGGCCTGCTCGACGGCGAGCTGAAGGCGACCCGCGGCAAAAAAGAGACGACCGACCACCCGCCGATCTACCCGACCCAGGCGATCCACCCCGGCGCCCTCGAGGGCCCCAAGAAGCGGGTCTACGAACTCGTCGTGCGCCGCTTCCTCGCCACCTTCAGCCCGCCGATGATCACCGAGTCGACCCGCGCCGACATCGAGGCCGGCTCGGAGACCTACTTCGTGCGCGGCTCGGTTGTGGTGGACCCCGGCTACGCCGGCATCTACACCTACGCCCGCTCCTCCGACGAGGAGATCCCGAAGCTCGAGGAGGGCCAGCAGCTGCCGCTCGAGGGCGAGCCCTGGATCGTGGACAAGGAGACGCAGCCCCCCGGCCGCATCTCCCAGGCCAAACTGATCGAGATGATGGAGGAGCGCGGCCTCGGCACCAAAGCGACCCGCGCCGACATCATCCAGAAGCTCTTCGACCGCGGCTACGTCTACGGCAACCCGCCCGTGCCCTCGGAGACCGGCATCGCCCTCTACGAGGCGTTCAAGAACTACGTGCCGGCGATGGCGACGCCGGAGATGACCGCGACGCTGGAGGCCGAGATGGACCGGATCGCCGCCGGCGAGATGACCAAGGGCGCCGTCGTCGGCGAGAGCCGCGACCTCCTCCACAAGACCTGGAACGAGATCGACGCGGCGCGCGAAGACCTGGCCAAAGTGATCTGGAAAGGGATGGACGAGGACCGCATCCTCGGCCCCTGCAAGGTCTGTGAGGAAGCCGGCCGCACCAAGGAGGACGGCTCGCCCAACATGCTGCGCATCATCCGGGCGAAAAAATCGGGCAAACGGTTCGTCGGCTGCACCGGTTGGGTCCTCGACGACCCCGAGTCCTGCGACCAGACCTTCCCCCTGCCGCAGCGCGGCGACGTCTTCCGGCTCGAGGAGCGCTGCTCGATCTGCGACCGCACGCCGCGGCTCAAAGTGGTGCCCTTCCGAGGCCGCCCCTGGAACCTCTGCCTCAACGACGACTGCGAGTCGATGCAGGAGATGAAGAAACGCCGCGCCGAGCGCGAAGCCGCGAAAGCGGCGAAGAAGGAGATGGAAAAGAAGCCGCCGCCTGACGGCGAGAGCGGGACGGCAAAGCCGACCAAGGCCGATACGGGCACCCGCCGGCGCAAAAGGGCCAAAGCCGGCACCAAAGGCTGAGGCGCCGCAGTTGTTCGTCTCCCTCGAGGGAGTAGACGGTTCGGGGAAGAGCACCCAGGCGCGCCTGCTCGCCGAGGCGCTCGGCCCCGAGACGCTGGCGATCCGCGAGCCGGGGGGGACCGACGCGGCGGAGCGGATCCGCGCCCTGCTCGCCGACCCGGCGCTGGAGATCGACCCCTTCGCCGAGTTGCTGCTCTTCTCGGCCGCCCGCGCGGACCTCGTGGAGCGCGTGATCCGGCCAGCCCTGGAGGGGGGCCGCGACGTCGTCGCCGACCGCTTCGCCGACTCCAGCGTCGCCTACCAGGGCGGCGCCCGCGGGCTCGGCACCAGCCACGTGCTCTCGCTGGTCGACATGACGATCGACGGGCTCTGGCCCGACCTGACGATCCTGCTGCGACTCGACCCGGAGACCGGCC
Source organism: Solirubrobacterales bacterium (assembly GCA_036399875.1). Lineage (GTDB taxonomy): Bacteria > Actinomycetota > Thermoleophilia > Solirubrobacterales > 70-9 > VRUE01. Next base: position 15 of record DASWMG010000067.1, on the reverse strand, counting down.
TCGGCCGCGCCGAGG
>DASWMG010000066.1:0-2962 GCA_036399875.1 Solirubrobacterales bacterium | reverse complement strand
CCGGCGAGGTCTTCCGCGGCAAAGCCGAACGTGACGGCACCACCGTCGAAGGCTTGCTGGCGGAAGGCATGCGTTCTGCCACCTTGCTGAAACGCTTGCCGACGCTGGCCGAGGTGGGTGACGCGGCCGCCTTCGTGGCCTCGGATCGGGCCGGCGCGACGACGGGAACCGTCTTCGACCTGACTAGCGGCGCGATAGTCGATTAGGGTGGGCGCATTACGCTGCCAAATTGGGGCTTCGATTTGGAACACCTGGCCGAGGCGAGCCGCACCGGCGTGTCCGGCCTGCGCTACCACACGAGAAGGAAAGGAGATCGTCATCATGGTGAGAATCGCAGACAGGACGGTTCTGGTTACCGGAGGCAACCGCGGCATTGGGCGTGCGCTGGTCGAGGAAGCCTTGAGGAGGGGCGCGAAGCGGGCGTATGCCGGCGCGCGCGAGCCCTTGGCCCACTCGGATGGGCGTGTCACGCCCCTGACCCTGGACGTGACCGACGCGGCGCAGATTCAGGAAGCCGTCGATAAAGTCGAATCTCTAGACGTCCTCATCAACAATGCCGGCATAGCGTTTTACGATGACTTGAGCGATCGTTCCGCGCTCGAGCGGCACCTCGCCGTCAACCTCTTCGGCACGTACGGCGTGACCCGGGCCTTCCTGCCGTTGCTGACTCGTTCTAGGGGAGCCATCGTCAACAACCTGTCGCTGAACGCCTTCGCCCCCATGCCGGTCATCCCGGCCTACTCGATCTCGAAGGCGGCCGCGTTCTCCCTGACGCAATCTTTGCGCGCCCTTTTGGCCGGAAGGGGCGTGAGGGTTCATGCCGTTCTGCCCGGCCCCGTCGACACGGATATGTCCCGAGACGCCGACATACCGAAGGCCTCTCCGGAGTCCGTCGCGCGAGCCATCTTCGACGGCGTAGAGAAAGACGAGGAGGACATCTTCCCCGATCCCATGTCGGAGTCCATGGCCGAGAGCTGGCGCAGCGGTGCGGCGAAGGCGCTCGAGCGGCAGTTAGCGGCGCTCGCGTAAGCAGAGCGCGTCGAGTCGTAAGCAAAGGGACGGACGTTAGTTTCTCGCGGCGGCGAGACGTACCGGTTCGGGCGATCACCCGATGATTCGAAACCAAATAGCCATCCAGGCAGGAGTGAACGATGACGGAGCACAGGATCGGGACACAGGAGGAGTGGCAGGCGGCGCGCGATGAGCTGCTCGCGAAGGAGAAGGAGCTCACCCGCCGCAACGACGAGCTGGCGCAACAAAGGAAAGGCGAATGCCGGAGCACAGAGTTGGGACACAAGAGGAGTGGCAGGCCGAGCGGGATGAGCTGCTGGCAAAGGAGAAGGAGCTGACCCGCCTGAACGACGAGCTCGCGGAGCGGCGGCGGCAGCTCCCCTGGGTGCCGGTGGAGAAGGAGTACAGCTTCGAGACCGAGGACGGAACCAAATCCCTAGCGGACCTCTTCGACGGCCGCTCGCAGCTGCTCGTCTACCACTTCATGTTCGGGCCGGCCTACGAGGCCGGTTGCCCAGTCTGCTCCTCGATCGCGGACACGCTCGGCCCGAACGCCGTTCACCTGAGGGCTCGCGACGTGACGCTGATCTGCTCTTCGCGCGCGCCGCTCGAGAAGCTGATCGGCTACAGGGATCGCATGGGCTGGAGCTTCAACTGGGTCTCCACAGTGGGCAGCGACTTCCACCGCGACCTCGGCTTCCTGCACACCGAGGAGGAGCTGAAGCCGTTCCTGGAGGGCGAGATGCCACCGGCCGTCGAGCAGAATGCGAAAGCGTGCGGCGTCGACGCGGCGACGTACGTCACGGAGGGGCCCGGGCTCAGCGCCTACATCAAGTCGGACGGCGTCGTCTACCGAACCTACGTGACGACCGCCCGCGGGCTCGAGCCGGCAATGGCTTACTACGGCCTACTCGACCGGACGCCGATGGGGCGGAACGAGGAAGGTGAGACGGACTTCTGGTTGCGCCGCCACAACGAGTACGAGACGGCTTAGCCTCTGGAGCCGCCGCGCGGGCCGAGCGGTGGTTCGGCGGGCGGCGTCCAGGACGCGCATCGTGAACGCGTGTCGCCTAACGACTCGTTGCAGCAGACGAGGGCGCGCAGCATCCCTCACCGGCAGCAGAGCTCCAGCCCTGCGCCCTCGCAGCTGAACTCTGGCGTTGGGCAGACGACACACATCACTTGATGTCGAGACCTGGGTGTTGACACCCCAGAACACGGAGACTCAAATGAGAAAGCTCAAAATCATCGAACACATCTCGCTGGACGGCGTGATCCAGGTCTCCGGCGAAGACGGCAACTTCCCCTACGGCGACTGGACCGCGCCCTATCGGACCCCCGCTGGCCGGGACGCAATCATCGCCGCGCATGGCGAGAGCTTCGATCTGCTGCTTGGCCGTCGCACCTACGATATCTGGTCGGGCTTCTGGCCAAAGGCGCCGAGCAGTCCGATTGCGGACGGCCTCAATGCGGCAACAAAATATATCGCTACCCACCGTCCGGAAAGTCTTGAATGGGGCCCGTTCGAGGGCCTTGGACCGGACATCGTCGAGGGCATTCGCCGCATCAAGTCGCAGGACGGCCCGGACCTTATCCTCTGGGGTAGCTCCACGCTGACATCGACGCTGCTCGAACATGGGCTTGCGGATGAAGTCCTGCTGGTCGTCTATCCGGTCCTGTTGGGCACGGGGAAGCGCTTCTTTGCGGAGGGAACCCCGCCACGCTCATTCGAGCTCGTCAGCACGAAAGCAATGCCGTCTGGCATCATCCTCAGTACTTACAAGGTCGCCGGGCCTTTGAAGACCGGATAGTTCAACGACGCGACATCGTCAGTGAATACCGGAACGCCGTAATCTAGCAGGCATGAAAGATGTGCCTAAGAGTGGTTTGAGAATTCCGTACTGGGGTGCGTCGAACCATGAGCTGGATCATGGCGAAGTGGATCATGGCC
>DASWMG010000065.1:0-2417 GCA_036399875.1 Solirubrobacterales bacterium | reverse complement strand
CGCGTCTTGGTGCGCGGTCGGCGAACCTCGAGCGCGGAGGCGAGGCGGTCGGCGAGCCGCGTGAGCGCGAGGTCGCGGTTGCGGTGCGGGGAGCGCGTGTCCTGCGCCGCGGCGGTGACGCGCGGGCCGAGCCGTGCACAGATGCGTGCCTTCTGGGCATCCGAGAGGGTCTCGGAGGCCTGCACGTCGAAGACCGCCTCGACGCGCGAGGCGGTCACGTTCGCGTGCTGACCGCCCGGGCCGGAGGAGCGGCTGGTCCGCAGCTCGATCTCGCTAAGCGGAATCGAGAGGCGCTCGTCGATCCGCAGCTCGTCAGGCACGGGCCGACCGTAGCCGGTTCAGGCGAGCGCGTCGATCTTCGCCGCCAGCTCGAAGTCGGCAGCGGTCACACCGCCCTCCGAGTGGGTGGCGATCGAGACGGTGACCTTGTCCCAGGAGATCTCGACGTCGGGATGGTGGTTCATCGCCTCGGCCGGCTCGACGATGCTGTCGACGAAACGCACAGAGCCGACGAAGTCGCCCCGCTCGAAGGTCTTGGCGATCGCCTCGCCGCGCCGCTCCCAGCCGGGGTGCTCGGAGAGCCGCGCCTCTATCTCGGAATCGCTCAGCAGAGCCATAGCGCCTCTATGCTGGCACAACGATGACGGAGCCCGCGAGATGAGCGATCGGCTGCCCACCCTGTGGCAGATCGACGTCTCGCACTACACCGAGAAGGTGCGCTGGGCGCTGGCCTGGAAGGGGATCGAGCACCGGCGCCGCTCCGTCGTCCCGGGCGCCCACATGGCGGTCGCCGCCTGGCTCACCCGCGGCGGCCAGGTGACCTTCCCGATCCTCGAGATCGACGGGCGGCGGATCGGCGACTCGACCGCGATCATCGCGGCGCTGGAGGAGCGTTATCCCGAGGCGCCCCTCTATCCGGCCGATCCCGAGCAGCGCCGCCGCGCCCTGGAGTTGGAGGACTTCTTCGACGAAGAGCTGGGCCCGCAGATCCGCCACCTCGCCTGGCACGAGTTCCGCAACGACCCGGAGCGCTTCACCGAGCTGATGAAGGAGACGGCTCCGGGGCCGCTGACCCGCGTGCCCAGTGTCGCTGCCGCCTACGCCCGCGTCTTCACCGCGCTGCGCTTCCGTGCCGGCGACGCCGAGCAGGCAGAGCGAGGCCGCGCCCAGGTCCTCGCCGCCCTCGACCGCCTCGAGCAGGAGCTGGGCGAGGACGAATACCTGGTCGGCGACCGGTTCACCGTCGCCGACCTCACCGCCGCCTCGCTCTTCTATCCCCTGGTGCAGCCGGAGGAGGGGCCGATGCCCGCCGACCAGCCGGCCGCGGCCGGCTTCGAGCGCTTCCGCGCGCCGCTCAGAGAGCGGCGCGGCTTCAAGTGGGTCGCCGAGATGTTCCGCCGCCACCGCAGCTCGGCCGCTGTCGCGTCGGGGTGAGTGAGGTTAAGGGCGCATACGGCACCCAAAGCTCATTCTCGAAGCGTCAGCCCCCGATCGGGGCGCGCGGGTTGGCCCCGTAGAAGATCAGCGTGCCGAGCATGCCGATGAGGTTGACGAGGATGATGTTCACCGCCATCGATTTGGCGGTCGCGGTCCCAACCCCCACCGGCCCTCCCGACGCCGTGTAGCCGTAGTAACAGCCGACCGAGACGATGATCGTCGCCATGACCATGGCCTTGGCGAGGCTGAACACCACGTCGAGTGGGTTCTGGTACATCCAGAAGATCAGCAGGTAGCCGCCCGTCGATACGTCGCCGACCTGTTCCACCACCGCGAACCAGCTGGCCAGGTAGCCGATCCCGATTCCGATCATGTAGAGGAAAGGAATGGCCATCCAGGCGCCGAGCAGGCGCGTCGCGGCGAGGAAGGTCAGGGGTGGAATACCCATCACCTCGAGCGCGTCGATCTCGTCGGAGATACGCATCGCCCCCAGCTCGGCGACGATGCCGGTCCCGACCTTGGCGGCAAGGATGTAACCGAAGGCGTAGGGAAGGCCCTCGCGCAGGTCGCAGTAGGCCGAGAAGAGGCCGGCGTTGCCGGGAGCGCCGATCGAGCGGCTGAAGTAGGCGCCGATCAGGCCGCACTGGAGCCCGAGGATGAAGACGAAGGCCCAGATGATCAGCGCCGAGCCGAGGATCAGGATTCCCGCCTGCCGCACGCTCTCGCCGAAGAACCGCGCCACGCGCCCAGAGAGCACCAAGCCGGCGATGCGGGAGCCGAAGCGGGCGATCTCACCGGCGGCGTCGAGCCAGTCTCGCAGGGCATCGAGCCAGCCGAGTGATCGTCCCGGGCTCATCGGATCGTCTGCAGTTCGGGATTGGTCGCGAGCAGGACCGCCGTGAAGACGTTGAGGAAGGCGAAGTTCGCCATATAGGCGATCACGACGGCCTGGTTGACGGCGCGGCCGACGCCGGCGGGGC
>DASWMG010000064.1:0-15573 GCA_036399875.1 Solirubrobacterales bacterium | reverse complement strand
CACCGAGAAGGCCTTCGCGCGTCTCGTCAACGAGCAGTACGAGGTGCTGCAGCGCGGCATCGCCGTGCAGCGCCGGCTGGAGCGGCTGGTGCTGGAAGAGCGCGGCCTCGAGGAGATCGTGGCGACGATCTCCTCCGCGGTGGGCGGCACCGTGGCGATCCTCAACAACCGCGGCGAGCGGCTCGCCGGGCGCGGCTTCCGCCGCCAGCTCTCGGCCGAGGCGGTCGCCGCGATCCGCGAGGAAGCGATCGCCCATGCCCGCGACGGCCATCCCTTCGTGCCGACCCATCCGGCGGTGGCCGGCCGCGCGCTCGCCCACCCGGTGATCTCGCCCGGCGGCGGCCCGCCCCAGGCCTGGGTCGTCGTGGTCCGCGACTCAGGCGGGCTGGGCGACTTCGAGCGGCTGATCTTGCAGCAGGCCGTCGCGGTGGTGGCGCTGGAGCTGATGCGGCGCCGCGTCGCGCGCGAGACCGAGCGTCGCCTCGCCGGCGACGTCCTCGCCGGAGCGCTCGGGGGTCGGCTCGATCCCTCCGAGCTGCGCCGCCGCCTCGAGCCGTTCGGGATCGGCGACGAGACCGCGGTGCTGGTCTTCGACCTCGACGACCCCGCGGCGGCCGAGCCGGCCCTGGAGCGCGCGCTTGCCGCCGACGCCTGTCCGGCGCTGGTCGCGCCGCACGCCGCCGGCGGCCACGAGCTGCTCTGCGCCGTTATCGACGCCGCCGACCGCGACCCGGTCGACCTCGCCTCCGAGGCGCGCCGGGCGCTGATCAAGGAGCGCGGCAACGTGCGTGCCGCCGCCAGCCGTCCGGCGCCGCCCGAGCAGTTGCGGCGCTCCTTCCACGAGGCGCGCTGCGCGCTGGAGGCGACCGCCTTCGCCGACGGCGACGCGCCCGAGGTCTCCTCCTGGCGCGACCTCGGCGCCTTCACGCTGCTGCTCTCGATCCAGGACGACGACGCGCTGCGCCTCTACTGCGACAGCGTCCTCGGCCCGATCGAGGACGGCGACGAGGAGTACGGCGGCGAGCTGCTGCGCTCGCTGGAGGCGTTCATCGAGCAGAACGGCCAGTGGGAGCGCGCCGCCCGCCAGGTCTACTGCCACCGCCACACCCTGCGCTACCGGATGCGCAAAGTCGAAGACCTGACCGGCCGCGACCTCGGCCGCGCCCACGACCGGATCGAGTTCTGGCTGGCGCTGCGGGCGCGGGAGCTGGTCGGAACGTGAGCCGCGGAGGACGCCGATGCGCGTAGGAGTTCCCAAGGAGATCAAGCCCGACGAGTACCGGGTCGCGATCACGCCGGCCGGGGTCCGCGAGATGGTGGAGCACGGCCACGAGGTGCTGATCGAGGTCGGTGCCGGCGAGGGCAGCGCGATCGCCGACGCCCAGTTCGAGTCGCAGGGCGCGCGGCTCGTCCCCGGCGCCGCCGACGTCTTCGCCGAGGCCGAGATGGTGCTGAAGGTGAAGGAGCCACAGCCGGCGGAGATCGAGATGCTCCGCCCCGGCCAGCTCCTCTTCGCCTACCTTCACCTGGCGCCGGACCCCGAGCAGACCCGCGGCCTGCGCGAGTCGGGCGCCACCTGCGTCGCCTACGAGACGGTCGAGGACGCCCGCGGCCGGCTGCCGCTGCTGGCGCCGATGAGCGAGATCGCCGGCAAGATCGCCGCCCAGGCCGGCGCCTTCATGCTGGAGAAGCCGCTCGGCGGCCGCGGCATCCTGCTCGGCGGCGTCCCCGGCGTGCCGGCGGCCAACGTGATGGTGATCGGCGGCGGCGTCGTCGGCATGAACGCCGCCTTCATCGCGATCGGGATGGAAGCCGACGTCTTCGTCTACGACAAGTCGATCGACCGCCTGCGCGAGCTCGAAGTCGCCTTCGGCGGCCGCTGCTCGACCGTCTACTCGACGACCCTGGCGGTCGAGGAGATGCTGCCGCGCGCCGACCTGGTGATCGGGGCGGTGCTGGTCCACGGCGCCCGCGCCCCTTATGTGGTGCGGCGCGAGCAGCTTTCGATGATGAAGCCGGGCGCGGTGCTGGTCGACGTGGCGATCGACCAGGGCGGCTGCTTCGAGACCTCGCGCCCGACCACCCACCGCGACCCGACCTTCGAAGTCGAGGGAATCACCCACTACTGCGTCGCGAATATGCCCGGCGCGGTGCCGATCACCTCGACCTACGCGCTGACCAACGCGACCCTGCCCTACGCGACCGCGCTCGCCGACCACGGCGTCGCCGGCGCGATCCGGCGCGACCCCGGCCTGCGTCCCGGCGTCAATGTCGCGGCGGGTGAGGTGACGCACCCGGCGGTGGCCGAAGCGGTTGGCGCGGCATGCGTGCCGGTCGAGGAAGCACTTGAAATCAAGAAGAAAGCAGAGGTGGGTTGAGAGATGGCTGTGGCGACGAAGACCAAGTTGCGGAACTTCATCGACGGCAAGGCGGTCGATCCGGTGGACGGGGGGACCGAGGAGGTCGTCAACCCGGCCACGGGGGAGGCGATCGCCGAGGCGCCGCTCTCGACCAAGGCCGACGTCGACGCCGCCGTGGCGGCGGCGAAGGGCGCCTTCGAGGAGTGGGCGGCGACGCCGCCCGGGGAACGCGCCCGGGCTCTGCTCCGCATGGCCGACCTGATCGAGGAGCGCGGCGAGGAGATCGCCGACCTCGAGGCCGCCGACGCCGGCAAGCCGCGCGCCGCCGTGGTCGAGGACGAGATCCCGGTGATGGCCGACAACCTGCGCTTCTTCGCCGGCGCCGCCCGCTGCATGGAGGGCCGCGCCGCCGGCGAGTACATGGAGGGCCACACCTCGTTCATCCGTCGCGAGCCGGTCGGCGTCGTCGGCCAGATCACGCCCTGGAACTACCCGCTGATGATGGCGATCTGGAAGATCGGCCCGGCGCTCGGCGCCGGCAACACGGTCGTCCTCAAGCCCGCCGAGACGACGCCGCTGACGACCCTGCTCTTCGCTGAGTGGTGCGCCGACATCCTGCCGGCGGGCGTCCTCAACGTGATCGGCGGCCATGGCGAGCCGGCCGGCGCCGAGCTGGTCAGCCACCCCGACGTCGAGATGGTCTCGCTGACCGGCTCGCCCCTGACCGGCAAGGGGATCGCGAAAGCCGCCGCCGACAGTCTCAAGCGCGTGCACCTGGAGCTCGGAGGGAAGGCGCCGGTGATCGTCTTCGACGACGTCTCGATGGAGACGGCGCTGGAGACGATCGCCGGGACCGGCTACTACAACGCCGGCCAGGACTGCACGGCGGCGACCCGCGTCCTTGCCTCGAAGGACGTCTACGACGATGTGGTCAACGGCCTCGTCTCGCAGGCCAACGACCTCGTCCTCGGCGACACGCTCTCTGCCGACACGACGCTGGGACCGGTCAACTCGCAGCGTCAGCGCGAGCGGGTCGAAGGCTTCCTGGAGCGGCGGCCGGACCGCGCCGAGGTAGTGACCGGCGGCAAGCAGCCCGACCTGCCCGGCTACTTCCTGGAGCCGACTGTCGTCGCCGGCCTCGAGCAGGACGACGAGATGATCCAGAAGGAGATCTTCGGCCCGGTGATCACGGTGCAGCCGTTCTCAGACGAGCAGAAGGCGATCGAGTGGGCTAACGGCACCCGCTACGGCCTCGCCTCCTCGGTCTGGACCCGCGACGTCGGTCGCGCCATGCGCGTCGCCAACGCGCTGCGCTTCGGTTGCGTCTGGATCAACGACCACATCCCGCTCGTCTCCGAGATGCCCCACGGCGGCTACAAGGAGTCCGGCTACGGCAAGGACCTCTCGATGTACGCGCTCGAGGACTACACCGAGATCAAGCACGTGATGATCAACCTCGGCTGACCGGCGGCCTCAAGGTCGCAGTTCGGTGAAGCCGGCGGCGGCGAAGTCGCCGTCGAAGGCAAGCGCCTCGGTTATCCCCCTCGCCCGCATGTAGGCGAAGCTGGTCGCGTCGACGAACGAGTACTCCCGCTCGTCGTGTTGGCGCAGCCAGTCGAGTGCGTCGGCCTCCACGACCTCTGACAGCCGGGCCACCTCGGTGTGGGTTGCACTGCTTTCGGTTCCGTCGAGGAAGGCCACGGCCGTTTCGTGTCGGGACCTAGACCGCAGCCACGTCCAAGTCTCACCCCGCACGTGATTGGTGGTGACCATCCGTCTGCCGGCCACCTGTGGATAGAGCGCCCTAGCCGCGGCATGGTTTTGGTCCCGTTGGACGAACGCCGCTATCCAGAAGGAAGAGTCGACGAAGATCAGGGGTGGTCCCGAGACAACCCGTAGACCACGTCGTCGATCGTCATGCTGCTGTCCGGGTCGCTCTCGACCGTGCCGAACATCTTGAACAGGGGATCCTCCTCGATCGGAGGCAATGGCCTTATCTCCTCCCGCACGCAACGCCTGATCACCTCCGCCTTCGAGAGCCCCTGTTCCTCGGCGCGTCGTTCGACCGCCATGTCGAGCTCGGGTTCGATCGATATCTGCAGCCGCTTCATGCGGGTCATGTTACATCACCTCCAGTATAGGTAATGTAAGAATTTAGCAACAAATGTGATTTTTCTGCGCCATCGGGGCGAGGCTGTACTCTCGCTCGCCTGATGGGGGTCCTCCGGACTGCATGCGTCATCGCCCTGATCGCGCTTGGGGCCCTGCTCGCCCTCGGCGCCTCTCCGCCGGTCAAAGACAACGACGAGCCGCGCTGTCGCGGGCGGATCGCGGAGATCGTCGGCACCGACGGCGACGACGACCTGCGCGGGACCGACAGTCGCGACGTGATCTGGGCCGGGCTCGGCGACGATCAGGTTCACAGCGCGCTCGGCAACGACCTCGTCTGCGGCGGGCCGGGCACCGACCTGCTGCACGGCGGGCGGGGCAACGACACGGTCGACGGCGGGCCGGGCGACGCCGACCAGGCGATTGGCGACCTCGGCGACGACACGGTGCTCGGCGGTAACGGCGAGTTCGACGAGGTGGCGGGCAGCCTCGGGATCGACCGGGTCAGCGGCGGCCGCGGCAGCTTCGACCTCGTCCACGGCGACTACGGCTACGACCGCATGGACGGCGGCCCGGGCGGCGACGACATCGCCTCCTTCGCCACCGACATCGCCAGCGCCGGCGGGGCCGGCGTCTGGGTCTCGCTCGCCCGCCACAGGGCGCGCGGCGACGGCCACGACCGCCTCTTCCGCTTCGAGGACCTCGAGGGCTCGGCCTTCCGCGACGTGCTGATCGGCGACGGGCGGGACAACGCGATCGACGGCGGCCCGGGCGACGACCGACTGCGCGGCGGCGGCGGCGCCGACGAACTGGTCGGGGCGCAGGGGACCGACGCCTGCGAGGGCGCCAAAGGCCGCACCGTCTCCTGCGGCAAGGAGCGGGCGCCGAAAGCATCCGCCTATATAGAGATCGACCTCACTCGCGGCGGTGGCGGCGGTCTCAACGTCGTCGGCGGCGCGGGGACCGACGACCTGACCGTCAGCTTCGACGAAGCGTCCTCCACCTTCGGCGTCACCGCAAAGGGGGCCCTGGCCATCGGCCCCGGCTGCTCGCGGCTGACCAGCATGCAGGTCGCCTGCGTCGCCGACCCGGCGCGCTGGTTCACCGCCGACCTCGGGCCCGGCAACGACAAGCTGCGCGTCCTCGGCTCCTTGGCCGGCGCCGAGAACGTGCGGATCGGCGGCGGCAAGGGGAACGACACCCTGCGCGGCGGCCCAGAGGACGACCTGATCGAGTCGGGGCTCGGCGCCGACCGCCTCTACGGCGAGGCCGGCGCCGACGGACTGGTCGGCGGCCTCCCCGGCCCCACCTTCATCTACGGCGGCGAGGACGGCGACCTGATGGCGGCGGGCGGCGGGTGCGCCGGCGGCGCGATCGTCGGCGGTCCGGGCCGCGACGACGCCTCCTTCGCCGAGACCCAGGCTCACCCCGGCCTGCTGATCATCTCCTTCCCGCAGGACAAAGCCTGGATCGACGAGATCCGCGGCTGCGACTCGGTCCGCCTCGACGACTCCAACGAGGACATGGAGGGCTCCTTCGACTGGGACGTGCTGATCGGCGACAGCGGTCCCAATGCGATGCTGGGCCAGCCGGGCGAAGACGAGTACTACGGCAACGGCGGCGACGACATCATCGACGCCCGCGACGGCTTCCGCGACTTCGTCATCCAGTGCGGCAAGGGCCACTACGTCCGCCAGCCCAAACCGGGACCGAAAGCGAAACCGCGCCCGCCGATCCTGGTCGGCAGCGCCGCGGGCCGCGCGCTGATGGACCCGTTCGATCCGGTCCCCCGGCTCTGCGCCGAGCAGAAATACGGCGACCCGGTCGCCGGCCTCAACAACAGCGGCTGAGCAAAGCCAGCGAATAGGCTTCGTCCATGCCCGGGACCCCGAACGCGGACGAGGCGGCGGCGATCGCCGCGGCGCTCCAGCGCTTCGTCGCCGAGACGGCCGCGCCCGCCGGTGGCGAGCAGCGGCAGAAGGTCAGCCCCTGGCAGCGCGCCGCGCTGCTCGAGGGGGTCGGCAAGCGGGTGACGATCGAGGACCTCGAAGGCGAAGGAGGAGGCAGATGGCCGTCGTGAAGATCATCGAGCTGGTCGGCAGCTCCAAGACGTCGACCGACGACGCGGCGCGGCAGGCGCTCGCCCAGGCTCAGGGCACCCTGCGCAACATCCGTGCCGTCGACATCGTCTCTACCGGGATCCGCGGCGAGAACCTGGACGAGTACCGGGCCCACGTGCGGGTCGCCTTCCTAGTCGAGGGAACGGAGGTCGACTGATGGCCGATGAGGCGACGGGCGGCGAGACGAAAGAAGTGACGCGCGAGGAGGCGCGGCGCTTGGTTGAGGAAGGCGCCCAGCTTGTCGACGTTCGCGCCGACCACGAGTGGGAGGCGGGCCGCATCCCAGGGGCCAAGCACGTCCCTCTCGCCGAGCTGAACGAGCGCACCGGCGAGATCGCCCAAGATCGTCCCGTTGTCCTCTACTGCCGCGGCGGCACGCGCTCCTCGATGGCCACCGAAGCGCTGGCCGCGGCCGGCTACGACGCCTCCAAGCTGACCGGCGGCATCGTCGGCTGGGAGGAAGACGGCATGCCGCTCGAGCCCGAGGGCGGTTACGCGGCCGAGTCGGGCGAAGCGGCTGCGGTGCTCGAGGCGCGCAAGAAGCAGCAGCGTTAGCCGTTACGAAATAGGCACGAAGTGGGCGCAGAAGATTTGAAATCTGCGCACCACACGCAACCTTCTGTCTGAAAACATGGCAGTATGCAGACCATGAGACAGAGCTGGACCGACGAGCGGCTGGATGACCTGAGTCAGAGGATGGACGATGGCTTCAAGCGGGTCGACGCGGAGTTGCGTGCCTTGAACGGCCGTTTCGATTCGCTGAATCGCACGCTGTTGCAGATAGGCGGCGGAGTGATCATCGCGCTCGTCGGCCTTATCGCGACCCAGCTCTGACCCTAAATACCCAAATCCCTGTCAGGTTTTGCTATTTTCCATAGCTCAATGGAGCTAGTGGTCGATCAAGGCAAGCAGCAGAAGGGTAAGGGGCGCACCGGCACGCTCGAGAACCCGGAGACCTACGAGAACGTCCCGGGCCACGTCATCCCGATCATCGAGCGGGAGTTCGACGACTTCGACAACGAAGCCGGCAAGTTCCTCGCCGGCGAGATGGCCGAAGACCAGTTCATCGGCTTCCGGCTCAAACAGGGCGTCTACGGCCAGCGCCAGCCCGACGTCCAGATGCTCCGCATCAAGCTCCCCTTCGGCGGCGTCTCGCCGGAGCAGATGGAGGCCTTCGCCAGCGTCGTCGAGAAGTACGCGCCGCTCGACAAAGGCCACATCACGACGCGGCAGAACATCCAGATCCACCACGTGCCGCTGCCCGATGCCGCCAAGGCGATCCGCGAGCTCTCCGACGCCGGCCTCTCCTCGCGCGAGGGCTGCGGCAACACGATCCGCAACGTCACCGGCGACCCTTGGGCGGGCGTCGCCGCCGACGAGGTCTTCGACCCGACGCCCTACGCGGGCGCCTACGTCCGCTACTTCGTCCGTCACCCGACCACGCAGCTGATGCCGCGCAAGATCAAGACCTCGTTCACCGGCTCCGACGCCGACCGCGCGATCAGCGGCATCCACGACATCGCCTTCCTCGCCCGCGAGCGCGACGGCGTGCGCGGCTTTGAGATCCGGGTCGGCGGTGGCACCTCGATCATGGCCCGCGTCGCCCCGACCCTCTACGAGTTCGTCGAGGCCGACAACGGCGACTACCTCAAGGTCGCCGAGGCGGCGCTGCGAATCTTCGACCGCCAGGAGTGGCTGCGCGTCAACCGCGCCCGCGCCCGGATCAAGGTCCTGATCGACAAGATCGGCATCGACGCCTTCCGCGAGCAGGTCGAGGAGGAGCTCCAGGGCGAGTGGGTCGCCGAGCGCGACTTCAACTCCGACCTGGTCGAGCGGCTCCGCTACGACGACGACGAGGAGGCCAACGCGCCGGCGCCCCCGGTCGCTCCCTCTTCGCCCAACGGCGAGCGCTCTGAGTTCGAGCACTTCCTCGAGGCCAACGTCCAGGCCCAGCGCCAGCAGGGCTTCTCGACGGTCGAGGTCAAGGTCGAGCGGGGCGACCTGACGCCGGCGCAGTTCCGCGGTCTCGCCGCGATCATGCGCGAGTACACCGGCGGCTACGCGCGCAGCACCGTGCAGCAGAACTTCGTTTTGCGCTGGGTCCGCGACGAGGCCCTCTTCGACGTCTGGCAGCGGCTCGGGGAGCTCGGCCTCAACGAGGCCGGCCCGCGCGAGATCAGCGACGTGGTCAGCTGCCCCGGCACCGACAGCTGCAAACTCGGCATCACCAGCTCGATGGGGCTCAACCGCGCGGTCAAGGAGCGGGTCCAGTCGATGGAGATCAGCGACGAGCTGACCAAGCGCATCCACGTCAAGATGAGCGGCTGCCCGAACGGCTGCAGCCAGCACCACATCGCCAACATCGGCTTCTACGGCGCCTCGCTGAAAGTCGGCGGCCGCCAGATGCCCGCCTACATCCCGCACGTCGGCGGCAACTACGAGGGCGGCGAGGTGATCTTCGGCACCCGGCTCAAATCGCGTCTGCCCGCCAAGCGGGTCCCCGAGGCGGTCGAGCGCTGGATCCGGCTCTACGAGGCCGAGCGCAGCGACGGCGAGGAGTTCAACGCCTTCGCCGAGCGGGTCGGCGCCGAGCCCTTCGAAGCGGCGATCAAGGAGCTGACGATGCCGGCCGAGTTCAGCCTCGAGACGATGCAGCAGTTCATCGACTGGCAGCGCTCCAGCCCCTACAAGGTCGAGCGCGGCGAGGGGGAGTGCGCGATATGAACCCGCCGCCCGTCGCCACCCCGACAGAGATCGACGCCGAGGCGGTCGCCGCCGAGCTCGAGGACAAGACCGCCGCCGAGGCGATCGAGTGGATGTTCGAGACCTTCGGCGAGCGCCACTACATCGCCTGCTCGTTCCAGAAAACGAGCTCGGTGACCGCTCACCTGGCCTCCCGGATCAATCCCGAGGCGCGCTTCTTCTACCTCGACACCGACGTCCTCTTCCCGGAGACCTACGAGACGCGCGACAAGCTCGCCGAGGCTCTCGGCGTCGAGTTCGACCGCTTCCACAACCTGACCCTCGACGAGCAGGCCGCCGAATACGGCGACGAGCTCTGGAACCGCGACCCCGACGCCTGCTGCGGCCTGCGCAAGGTCGAGCCGATGCGGCGCGCCCTGTCTTCCGTAGACTGCTGGCTCGCCGGAGTCCGCCGCGAGGACTCAGCGAGCCGCGCCAAAACCCCCAAGTTCGCCTGGGACAAGCGGTTCGACCTCTGGAAGCTGAACCCGATCGCGGACTGGACCGAGCGCGACGTCTGGAACTACATCCGTGAGCACCACCTCCCGTACAACCCGCTCCACGACCACGGCTACCCCTCGATCGGCTGCACGCACTGCACCAAGCCGGTCGGTCCGGGTGGCTCGTCGCGCGACGGCCGCTGGGTCGGCCTCGCCAAGACGGAGTGCGGGCTCAACTAGCGCCGTCCCCGCGCGCACCCGGTAACGAATCCCTCCCCCGAACGATTGGTGAACCACTTTCATGACTGAGACCATGGCTGAGCTGTCCCTGACCCTGTCCGAGCGCCACACCGCCGACTTCGAGATGATCGGCAACGGCGGCTTCGCGCCGCTGACCGGCTTCCAGGGCGCCGCCGACTGGGAGCGCGTCTGCTCCGAGATGCGGACCGCCGACGGCGACTACTGGCCGATTCCGATCACGCTGGCGACCGACCTCGACTGCTCGGTCGGCGACGTCGTCGCGCTGTCGAGCGACGAAGGCAAGCCGCTGGGGCGGATCAAGGTCGAGGAGATCTTCGAGCGCGACGTCAAGCGCGAGGCCGAGCAGGTCTACCGCACGACCGACGAGGCGCACCCGGGCGTGGCGGCGATCTACGAGGAGGGGGCGCGCTGCATCGCCGGCCCAATCGAGGTCGACGCGCTGCCCGACCACGAGGACGCCTTCATGAGCCGCTACTTCACCGCCGAGGAGTCGCGGAACGCCTTCGCCGAGCGCGGCTGGAAGCGCGTCGTCGCCTTCCAGACCCGCAACCCGATCCACCGCGCCCACGAGTACCTGACCAAGGCCGCGCTGGAGATCACCGACGGGCTCTTCATCCACCCGCTGATCGGCAAGACCAAGGCCGGCGACATCCCCGCCGACGTGCGGATGCGCTGCTACGAGGTGCTGATGGAGAAGTACTACCCCCAGGACCGGGTGATCCTGGGCGTCTTCCCCTCGAAGATGCACTACGCCGGCCCGCGCGAGGCGATCCTGCACGCGATCGCGCGCCGCAACTACGGCGCCACCCACTTCATCGTCGGCCGCGACCACGCCGGCGTCGGCGACTACTACGGCACCTACGACGCGCAGCACATCTTCGACGAGGTGGACACCAAGGAGTTGGGCATCGAGCCGCTCTTCTTCGAGCACAGCTTCTGGTGCAACGAGTGCGAGGGAATGGCGTCGGGCAAGACCTGCCCCCACGGCGCCGAGGCCCACGTGTTCCTCAGCGGCACCAAGGTGCGCGAGATGCTCGGCAACGGCGAAAGGCCGCCGCAGGAGTTCTCGCGCAACGAGGTGGCGGACATACTGATCGACGCTTACAAGGAGGACTGACGCAGCGATGGCCGACAAGGGATTCACCCTCTGGTTCACGGGGCTCTCGGGAGCCGGCAAGACGACGATCTCGGGCATCCTCGAGAAGGAGTTGCGCGAGCGCGGTTCCAAGCTGGAGATCCTCGACGGCGACGTCGTGCGCGAAAACCTCTCCAAGGGGCTCGGCTTCTCCAAAGAGGACCGTGACACCAACGTGCGCCGGATCGCCTTCGTCGCCGACCTGCTCAGCCGCAACGGCGTGCCGGTGATCACCGCCGCGATCTCCCCCTACAAGGAGATCCGCGACGAGGCGCGCCAGACCATGGGCGACCGCTTCATCGAGGTCTACGTCAAGGCCTCGGTCGACACCTGCGCCGAGCGCGACGTCAAGGGCCTCTACAAGAAAGCCTTCGCCGGCGAGATCAAGGAATTCACCGGCGTCTCGGACCCCTACGAGGCTCCGGAGAACCCCGAGGTCGTCTGCGACACCGAAAGCGAAACCGCCGAGGAGTCGGCCCAGAAGCTGATCGCCTACCTCGAGCAGCGCGACCTGCTGCCGGCGGCCGCCGTCGCGGCTTAGTTCAGCTTCGAGGCTTCTGCGGCACCTGCGGCTCGCCTAGGCCGTAGGTGTCGTAGGCGCCGAAGCGGGCGAACGTCTTGTGCGTGGGCCCGTGATAGTCCGAGGAGGCGGTGGGCGTGAGGCCGAGCTCCTCGCAGAGCGCCAGCAGGTGCTCGGTCTGCTCCTTGCTGTGGGTGGGGTAGAAGGCCTCGATGCCCTCGACCGGCAGGGCGCGGATCAGCTCCTCGACCTCGGCCGGCTCTGAGATGTCCCAGTAGGGGTGGGCGACGACGGGGACGCCGCCGGCCTCTTTGATCGTCTCCACGGCCTGCTCGGCGGTCGGCCAGCGCCGCGGCACGAAGGCCTTGGCGCCGGGCACCAGGTACTCCTCGAAGAAGGGGCCGAGGTCGCCGGTCGCGCCCGCCGCGCGGGCGATGTGGGGCCGGCCGATCGAGAGCGCGTCCCCCGCCTCGCGGATCGCGTCCTCGATCGTCAGCTCGAACCCCTCGCGGCGCAGGTTCTCGATGATCTCCTCGGCGCGGCTCACCCGCTCGCGCTGCGCCCGCTCGCAGGCCGGCGCGATCTTCTCGAGGTCGACCCAGTAGCCGCAGACGTGCAGGTCTTCGGCGTACTCGTGCACGCACGACATCTCGATCGCCGGCACCAGCTCGACCCCGAGGCGCTGCGCCGCATCGGCCGCCTCCTCGACCCCCGCGACCGCGTCGTGGTCGGTGAGGGCGAGCGTGGTCACGCCGGCCTCGTAGGCTTCCGCGACGACCTGGGCAGGCGCCAGTTGGCCGTCGGAAACCGTCGAGTGGCTCTGCAACTCGATCACAAGGATTGGGAACCCTAGCTATGGCCTCTCCGGCGGGTGGCGCCGTAGGGGGTACCGCCCCTGAGGACGCTTTAGCGACCGGAAGGGGCGGTGGGTCCCCTGCGGCGACAGGACCCGCCGGCCGCGCGCATTTATAGAGTGCCGCGTCCGATGTTCGAGAAAGTGCTGATAGCCAACCGCGGCGAGATCGCGATTCGGGTCGCCCGCACCCTCAAGGAGATGGGGATCGGCTCGGTCGCCGTCTACTCGGAGATCGACCGCGAGGCGCCGCACGTGCGCGAGGCAGACGAGGCCTTCCTGATCGGACCCGCGGTCCCGGCCGAGAGCTACCTGAACATCCCGAAGATCATCGAGACGGCCAAGCAGGCGGGCGCCGAGGCGATCCACCCCGGCTACGGCTTCCTCGCCGAGAACGCCGACTTCGCCCGCGCCTGCGCCGATGCGGACATCGTCTTCATCGGCCCGCCGCCGGAGGCGATCGAAGCGATGGGCTCCAAGACGCGGGCGCGCGAGATCATGGAGCAGGCCGGGGTGCCGATCGTCCCCGGCTCGACCGAGGTCGCCAAGGACCTCGATGACGCCCGCAGGCAGGCCGACGAAGCCGGCTACCCCGTCGCCTGCAAGGCGGCCGGCGGCGGCGGCGGCAAGGGCTTCCGCGTCGCTATGACGCCCGACGACCTCCAGGACGCTTATGAGGGGGCCTCGCGCGAAGGCGAGAAGTTCTTCTCCGACCCGCGGGTCTACGTCGAGCGCTACCTCGAGGACCCGCGCCACGTCGAGGTCCAGGTCCTCGCCGACTCACACGGCAACGTGATCCACCTCGGCGAGCGCGACTGCTCGCTGCAGCGCCGCCACCAGAAGGTGGTCGAGGAGGCGCCGGGCCCGCACGTGGACGAGGAGATGCGCGCGCGGATCGGCAAGATCGCCACCGACGCCGCCGCGGCGGTGGGCTACCGCGGCGCCGGCACGATCGAGGGCATGCAGGTCGGCGACGAGTACTTCTTCCTCGAGATGAACACGCGGGTGCAGGTTGAGCACTGCGTGACCGAGATGGTGACCGGCATCGACATCGTCCGCGAGCAGGTGCTGATCGCCGCCGGCGAGCCGCTCTCGATCGCGCAGGACGACGTCGAACTGCGCGGCTGGGCGATCGAGTGCCGGATCAATGCCGAGGCGGCTCACAAGAACTACGCGCCGGCGCCCGGCGCGATCACCTCCTACCGCGAGCCGGCCGGCCCCGGCGTGCGCGTCGACTCCGGCGTCGAGGCCGGCTCGGAAGTGACGCCGATGTACGACCCGATGGTGGCCAAGCTGATCGTCTGGGACGTCGACCGCGAGCACGCGACGCGACGCATGCTGCGGGCGCTCGACGAGTACGAGGTCGGCGGCCTGACCACCCTGATCCCCTTCCACAAGGCGATCCTCGCCACCGAGCAGTGGGCGCGCGGGGAGACCTGCCGCGACCTGATGGAAGACAAAGAGTGGCTGAAGACCACCGCGCCAACCGACGACGCCGCACCAGCCCCCAGCGACGACGGGACCGAGCTCGTCGCCCGCGACTACAAGGTCGAGGTCTCGGGCAAGCTCTTCGACGTCAAGGTTCTCGGCGAGGCCGGCGGGCCGGTCGGCGGCAACCCGGGTCCGGCGGCGGGCGGCGGTGGCAAACCGCCGAAGCGCGAGCGCAAGTCGGGCGGCGGCGCCAGCGCCTCCAGCGAGTCCCTGCCCTCGCCGCTCCAGGGCACCGTCCTCAAGGTGGCGGTCGAGCAAGGCGCCGAGGTCTCAGAGGGAGATCTCATCTGCGTGATCGAGGCGATGAAGATGGAGAACGAGATCGCCGCCCATCGCTCCGGCAAAGTGACCTCGCTAAATGTCACCGAAGGCGCCGCTGTTTCAGCCGGCGACACCCTCGCCGTAATCGAGTAGCCCTTCTCTAGAGCCGGAGCGGCCGGAAGAGGGCCGGCCCTCTTCCCAAGGGCTCAGCGACGTCGTTCGCGTTCGCGGCGGGAGCGTTCCCGCTCTCGTTCGCGTTCGCGGAGTTCGCGCTGCTTCTGTGCTTGGAGGCGCTGGAATTCGATGCGGGTGAGAGGGAGCGGCGGCGTCGTTTCCCGGCAGACGCTGCCGGTGCAGTCGAGCAGACGCTTCATCTGGCGGTGCAGGAAGTTGCGGATCGGGAAGAAGTTGGGGACCTTGTGGAGCGAGTTGAGCTCGTTGGGGTCGCGGTTGATGTTGTAGAGCTCCTTCTCCCCGGTCGGCCAGGCGATGTACTTGTAGGGGCCGAGGCGGATCCCGGCGTAGTCCTTGGGCGGAGCGAGCAGGGAGGCGGTCGCCTTGGCGCCGCTGGCCTTGGCGCCGCTGGCCTTGGCGCCGCTGGCCTTGGCGCCGCTGGCCGAGGCCGTGGGGACCGTGGTCGCCGGCGTCGTGCCTTCGGTCGGGATCGCTCCCTGCGCTTCGACGTCGCTGGTCTCGACGAACGACTCGAAGAGGATCGGGCGACGGCTGCGCAATTCGGGGTCTTCCATGTAGGGCACCAGCGAGCGCCCGTCGATGCTCTTGGTCGCTTCCGCTCCCGCCAACTGCAGCAGCGTTGGCGCGATGTCGATGTTGGCGACCAGCTCGCCGGTCGAGCTGTCGGGCTTGATCCCCGGCCCGCGGATCAGCAGCGGCATGTGCGTGGCCGGCTCGTAGGCGAGGAACTTGCCGCCCAGCAGCCGGTGCTCGCCGAAGAAGAAGCCGTTGTCGGAGAGGAAGAGGACGTAGGTGTTGCCGAGGCGGCCCATCGCCCCGAGCGTTTCGACGATCCGCTTGACCCCGTCGTCCACCGCGCGCAGCGACTCGAGCTGCTTCTCGTAGTAGATGCGGTAGGTCCGCTTCTCGTTCGGCGTCAGGTGCGGCGCTTCCCGGATGAAACTGGGCTTGTCGGTGACGGTGCCCTCGTCGAACCCTTCGGAGCGATCGTGCGGGAGCCGCTTGCCGCGGAACCAGTCGTAATGGCGCGGCGCCGGCTCCGGCCCGGCCGGCTTGCGGAAGTCGCCGTGCGGCGCCGTGTAGTCG
>DASWMG010000063.1:0-2443 GCA_036399875.1 Solirubrobacterales bacterium | reverse complement strand
GGGTGAGCGACTGTCTTAGCGGTCAAGCGGTTTGTTGGCGCCACGGCTTTTGGTCCCGAACGATGGCATTGAGGATGGTGAGGAGCTTGCGGGCGGTGGCGACGAGGGCGACGAGCTTCGGCTTTCCGGCCTGGACGAGCTTGTCGCGGAAGACCTTGAGGTCGGGGTTGTACCTCGCCGCGACCATGGCGCCGGTGAAGAGGGCGGCGCGGACGTCGGCCCGGCCGCCGCCGATGAAGCTCTTGCCTTTCCATTGGCCGGACTGGCGCGTCCAGGGCGCGAGACCGACGAGGGCGGCGATCTTGCGGCGGTCGAGGGCGCCGAGCTCGGGCAGTTCGGCAAGCAGGGTGCGCGCGATGATCTTGCCGATGCCGGGCACGGAGGCGAGCAGGTCCTCCTTGTCGCGCCAGGCCGGCGAGCCGCGCACCGCGTCGTCGATGTCGGTCTCGAGGCTCGAGAGCTCCTTCTGCAGCGCGGCGAGCAGCCGGGCGATGCTCTTCTGCAGGCGCTTGTCGGGCAGACGCCTCTGCCTCTGACGCTCGGCCACGATCATCTGGACGATCTGCCGGCGCCTGGCGACGAGGTCGGCGAGCATCCGCGTCTCAGCGTCGGCCAAGGGCCGGATCTCGGGCTTCGTCGCCTCGACGAAGTGGGCGATGATGCGCGCGTCGATCGGGTCGGTCTTGGCCCGCTGGCCGAGCGCCCGCGCGAAGCCGCGCACCTGGGCGGGGTTCACCACCACGACGGCGAGCCCCGCCGCCGCCAGGCTCGCCGCGACGACCGTCTCGTAGCCCCCGGTCGCCTCCACCGCCACGGCCGTCGGGCACAGCGGCGCGATCCGGGCGATGAGCCCGTCGATGCCGTCCGCGTCGCGAGCGACCGCGAACACCTCCCCGCTCGGCCGCACGGCCACGTCCAAGCGGTCCTTTGATACGTCGATGCCGACAACGAAGGCGTCCATCCTGTCCCGTCCTTGCGCAAGCGGGCTTCGCTGGCGGCCCAAGCGACTGTTCGGGTTCGATGGAACGACGGGCGATGACCCTTGCTCACCCACGGGCTTGGCGTCCCTCAGGGCTTGCGGTCTAGCGCCCGCCACCGCGCCAAGCATCATGCCTGAGTCGGCAGCATGACAGTTACAAGGGCCTCGCCTGTAGCCCTGAGCGTCAGAACAGGCTCAGCTGCCCCGTCTTTTTGGCGGGCGGGATGAAGAGGTCGGTGCGCAGGCGGTCGCGGCGCTTGTTCAAGCCGAGGCGCGCGCAGGCGGCCTCGAAGCGGCGGCCGATGAGCCACGCGTAGGGACCGGCACCGGTCATGCGCTTGCCCCAGGACGAGTCGTAGGCCTTGCCGTCCCGGGTGTCCTGCACGAGCGAGAACACGTGCTTCACCTTGTCGGGGTAGTTCTCGGAGAGCCAGTCGCGAACGATCTCTTTGAGCTCGTGCGGCAGCCGCAGTAGTACGTATCCGGCCTCGCGCGCCCCAGCGGCCTCGACGGCCTGGAGGATGTCCTCGATCTCGGGGTCGTTCACGGCCGGGATGATCGGCGCCACGAGCACCGACACCGGGATGCCGGCCTCGGTGAGCCGGCGGATTGTCTCGAGCCGCTTTCTCGGCGTGGCCGCCCGGGGCTCCATGGTGCGCGCGAGCTTCGGATCGAGCGTCGTCACCGAGATCGCGACCTTCGCAAGCCCGCGCTCCGCCATGGGTGCGAGGATGTCGATGTCGCGCGTGACGAGGGCCGACTTCGTGACGATGCCGACGGGGTGGTTTGTCCGCGCGAGCACCTCGAGCACGCTGCGGGTGATGCGAAAGCGCTTTTCGATCGGCTGGTACGGGTCCGTGTTGGTGCCGATCGCCATGGTCTTCGGCTCGTAGCCGGCGGCCGACAGCTCCTTTTCCAGGAGTTCGGCGGCGTTCGGCTTGGCGAACAGCTTGGTCTCGAAGTCGAGGCCGGGCGAGAGCCCCTGGTAGGCGTGGGTCGGGCGCGCGAAGCAGTACACGCAGCCGTGCTCGCAGCCGCGGTAGGCGTTGATGGACCGGTCGAACGAGATGTCCGGAGAGTCGTTGCGGGTGATGATCGTGCGCGGCTTCTCGATGGTGACCTGCGTCTGGACGGGCGGGATCTCCTCGTCGGGCGTCCAGCCGTCGTCGAACGCTTCGGCGCGAACCGGCTCGTAGCGTCCCGCCGGATTGGTGACCGCGCCGCGCCCTCGCCTGCGCTCCTCCTCGACCACCGGGTCGAGCGCATCGACCCGGCGCGCGAACTCCGAGGCCGCGACGGGCGCGCGCCTGCCGATGGCGGTCGCACGCACCGCGTCCCGTGCCGTCTGTCGCAACCGTATGGTCATCACGGGTCTCGTGTTCGAAGCGCATCGCTCCCGCGTTGAACCATTATAGAACATACAGGGAACAAACGCAAGCCGTGGATCGGTGAGCCGCGATATCG
>DASWMG010000062.1:0-1928 GCA_036399875.1 Solirubrobacterales bacterium | reverse complement strand
CCGCGTCCTCGGTCGCTCGTGTGCAACCAGCACACGTCGCTCCCTGCGTCCTTGGTCTGCTTGGCCTCAGACCCTCGTGCTTACTTCAGACAGCTTTTGCTGAAGAGGCAATTTCCGCGTACGCGGAGGCCGGATCCGCGGCGCTGAACACCGCCGAGCCTGCAACGAAGAGAGAAGCGCCAGCTTCCGCGACTCTCCCCGCGGTGCCCGAGTCGATGCCGCCGTCGACCTCGATCGTCGCCTCGCCGGCCAGCGGCGCCAGCCGCGAGAGCTTGTCGGGGGAGGACTCGATGAACGCCTGGCCGCCCCAGCCCGGGTTGACCGTCATGCAGAGGACGATGTCGGCGAGGCCGCGCAGCTCGCGGATTGCCTCGGCCGGCGTGCCGGGGTTGAGGGCGATCCCCGCCAGGCAGCCCAGCTCGCGGATCGCGGCCAGGGTGCGGTTGGCGTGCACGGTCGCCTCGGCGTGGACGGTGATCGAGTCGGCGCCCGCCGCGGCGAAGGCCTCGACGTGGCGCTCCGGCGCCTCGATCATCAGGTGGACGTCGAGCGCGCCGCCCGCGTCGTGGACCTGGTCGGCGATCGAGCCGGCGACCAGCGGGCCGATCGTGATCGGCGGGACGAAATGGCCGTCCATGACGTCGACGTGAATGACGCGGGCGCCCGCCGCCATCACCTCCTCGACCTGCGACCCGAGCCGGGCGAAGTCGGCCGAGAGGATCGAGGGCGCCACGCGCGGCTCGCGCAGCAGCTCGGCCAGTCGTTCAGACACGAGAAGCGCCTTTCGGAGCGGGCTTGCGGAACGCCACGGTCAGATCGCTTTCAGCATCGAGTCACCGCACATCTGACAGACCATGTCCTCGCTGGTGCTCATTCGCGCGATCGTCTGGTGTTCGCCGCAGTTGGGGCACTGGGAGACCAGCTCGAAGCGGCTCAGACAGTACACGCAGCGGAAGCGACCGGGGAGCTGGCTCGGCCGCAGCCACGGCTCGTCGCAACCGGGGCATTTGGCCCGGTTCAGCAACGATCGTCTCCCGCCGATCCGCACATCGCGTCACCCATCATCCCTTTTCAGCCGGCAGATAAAGAAGCCGGTGGTCCGATCGCGGTCGGGGCGCAGCTGCAGGCAGCGGGAATCGTGCGGCGAGGCGAGCTCGGGAGCACGGGCGCCGAGGTCGTCGAGGGCGAGCGGCGGCAGCTCCTCGCGGGCCGCCGCGTCGAGCAGCGCCGCGACCTGGTCCTCGGCCTCGCGGCGCGAGATCGTGCAGAGCGAGTAGACGAGGGTGCCACCGGGCCGCAGCGCCGCGACCGCCTGGCGCAGGATGCGGCCCTGGAGGTCGGCGAGCCGCTCGATCGAGCGGGGCGATTTGCGCCAGCGGGCGTCGGGGCGCGAGGCGAGCGTGCCGAGCGCCGAGCAGGGCGCGTCGACCAGGACCCGGTCGAAGCCGGGCGCCATCGGCGCCTCGGCGGCGTCGACCTCGACCACGGTGATGCTGCGCAGGCCGAGCCTGCCCGCCTGCGCAGCGACTTCGGCGGCGCGGTCGGGATCGACCTCGACCGAGATCACTTCGCCCCGATCCCCCATCCGCGCCGCGATCTGCCCGGTCTTGATGCCGGGGCCGGCGCAGAGGTCGAGGACGTGCTCGCCGGGCCGCGGGTCCAGCACCTCGACGACGGCCGCGGAGCCGCGGCTCTGCGGCGTCAGCTCGCCCGCCTCGACCAGCGTCGTCAGAGCCGAGCCGGTGCGCCCCGAGAGGACGACCTGCTCGGCGGGCGCCAGCGGCCATGGCCCTTCGGCAGGTCGTGCCTCGACGCCGGCCTCGGCCAGCTTCGCCAGGGCCTCGTCGCGCTCGCCGTGCAGCGTGTTGACGGCCGCCGCCAGCTCCGCCGGCTCGTTGCAGGCGCTGAGCAGCGAGCGCGCCGCGTCC
>DASWMG010000061.1:0-8019 GCA_036399875.1 Solirubrobacterales bacterium | reverse complement strand
CCCCGACGCCCCCCTGACCAAGGTCGTCCTGCGCATGCAGGGGGCCAAGAAGGGGCTGATCGTCAACTCCACCAACCTGTGCTCTGCGACCAACAGGGCCAGGGTGGTCATGGGGGCTCAGAACGGGAAGCGGCGGGGGCTGCGGCCGGTGGTGGAGGCGGCGGGGTGTGGGGGCAAAGGCGGGCGCGGCAAGGGCACGCGGCGGCGCTAGGACGCGGGCAGATAGCATGCCCGGCCGCGCATGGACAACGAAACGCTCTTCTACGTCTGCGGCATCGTCCTCGCCATCTCGGCGGTGGCCGTCAGCTTCCTCGGCCTGAAAATGGAGAGGTTCCCCGGCCGTGCCTCGGCGCTGGTCGCGGTCTGGTTCATCGCGCTCGTCGGCGGCACGACCACGTTCGCCGTCCTGCACGCTCAGGACGAGAAAGCGCACGAGGAGCCCGCCCTCGAGCGGGCGACCGAGGAAGCCGAAAGAGCCGAGGACGAAGGCACCGAGCAGGCTCCGTAGGCCCGGCCCGACAAGGCGTTCCACCCCCGGCTGGGAGCGGACCGCACTTATAGTTTTGGCGATGCCCAGGTACCACGTCACCACCTTCGGGTGCCAGATGAACGTGCACGACTCCGAGCGCATGCAGGGGATGCTCGAGTCGCTCGGCTACGAGGAGGCGGCGAGCCGGGGCGAGGCGGACCTGATCCTCTTCAACACCTGCTCGATCCGCGAGTCCGCCGACAACCGCTTCGTCGCCCACCTGGGCGAGGCGAAACGGCTCAAGTCCGAGGACCCAGAGCGGATCGTCGGGGTTGGCGGCTGCTGGGCGCAGTCGGTCAAGGAGGAGGTCTTCGAGCGCTTCCCGTTCGTCGACGTCGCCTTCGGCCCGGGGCAGATCCACAAGCTCGCCGAGTTCCTCAACTCCGACTCGCTCACGGCGCAGGGCTACTTCGAGTTCGAGGACTTCTCCGGCCACCTGCCGGCCCGCCGCCTGCGCGAGTTCCAGGGCTGGCTGCAGATCTCGCAGGGCTGCAACTGTCGCTGCTCCTACTGCATAGTCCCCTCGACCCGCGGCCGCGAGGTCAGCCGCGACCCGGCGGAGCTGGTCGCCGAGGCGGAAGGGCTTGCCGCCGACGGGGTGCGCGAGGTGACCCTGCTCGGCCAGAACGTCAACAGCTACGGCCGCGACCTGCCCACCGAGTCGCGGATCGGATTCTCCGAGCTGCTGGGGCGGATCGACGCCGTCGAGGGGATCGACCGCATCCGCTACACGAGCCCGCACCCCAAGGACATGCGCGAGGACGTGATCCGCGCCCACGCCGAGCTGCCCGCCCTCTGCGAGCACATCCACCTGCCGCTGCAGTCGGGCTCTAGCGCCGTGCTCAAACGGATGCGACGCACCTACGATCGCCAGCGCTACATGGACAGGGTGGCGCTGATCCGCGAGCACGTCCCCGACTGCGCCATCACGACCGACATCATCGTCGGCTTCCCCGGAGAGACCGAGGCCGACTTCGAGCAGACCCTCGAAGTGGTCGACGAGGTCGGCTACGACGGCGCCTTCACCTTCGTCTTCTCACCGCGCCGCGAAACCGAGGCGGCGACGATGGGCGAGCAACTGCCGCACCCGATCAAGGTCGAGCGGATGGAACGGCTGGTCGAGCTGGTGCAGCGGCGCGCCACCGAACGGGCCCAGCGCTTCGTCGGCCGGCGGATGGAGGTGTTGGTGGAAGGGACCAGCAGGACCGACGCGACCAGGCTCCGCGGCCGCACCCGTCACAACAAGGCGGTGAACTTCGAAGGGATGGCCGAGCCCGGCGAGCTGGTCGAGGTCGAGATCCAGAGCGCGACGAGCACCACCCTGGGCGGGGTGGCGACGCAGCCGATCGCCGTGTGAAGTCCGGAATCCTCGTGCCGTGAGAGTGGTCGGCATCTTCGGTCCGACCGGGGTCGGCAAGACGGGAGCGGCGCTCGCTCTGGCCGAGCTGCTGCGTGAGCGCGGGGAGGACCCGGTGGCGATCTCCTGCGACGCCCTGCAGGTCTATGAGGGCCTGGGGACGCTGACCGGCGCGGCGACGGAGGAGGAGCGCGAACGGCTGGAGCACCGCCTCGTCGGCTTCGTACCCGTCACCCAACCGTTCTCGGTCGGCGATTACATCCGGCACGCGCACCGCGAGGTCGATGCGGCGCTGGAGGCGGGGCGGCGGCCGATCGTCGTCGGCGGCACGGGGCTCTATCTGCGCGCGGCGGTGGCGGAGCTGTCGCTGGAGAAGGCGCCGCCGGGGGCGCAGGACTCCGAGCTGTGGTCGCCCGAGACGCGCCATCCGACGACGATCTTCGGTCTCGACATGGAGCGCTCCCTGCTCTACGAGCGGATCGACGCCCGCACCGAGGCGATCGTCGCTGCCGGGGCAGTGGATGAGGTGCGGCGCGCCGAAGCGCTCGGCCCCTCGCGCACCGCCCGCAAGGCGCTCGGCTTCGACGAGCTGCTCGCCGGCGACGTCGAGACGATGAAGAAGCGCTCGCGCAACTACGCCCGCCGCCAGCTCACCTGGATGCGCAAGATCCCGAACCTCGTTTGGATCGACCGCACCGGCCGCGACGACGCTGAAATAGCAAGCGAGATCGTCACGGGGCTCGACTTCTGATGCTTTTCGATGCCTATGGGGTCATCAACGCATCAGAAGTTGGCTGAATAGGCTCCGGGGCGTGAAATTCGAGAAGTGGACGGCGCTGGGCAACGACTACCTGATCGTCGAGGCGGACGCGCTCCCCTGGGAGCTGAACGGGGCACGGGTGCGGCGGCTCTGCGACCCGCATTTCGGCATCGGTTCCGACGGCGTCCTCCTGCTCACGCGCTCCGATGACCCCGAGTTCGTCGCCGATCTGCGCATCCTCAACCCGGACGGGTCCGAGGCCGAGCTGTCGGGAAACGGCGCTCGCGAGGCGATCCTCTACCTGCGCCGCCACGGCTGGACCGACGCCGACGCCTTCACGATCCGCACCGCCGCCGGGCCGATCACTCCGACGATCACCTCCGAGCGCACCTGCTCGGTCGAGATGGGGCGCGCCGCGACCAGCTCGAAGGACTTCCCGTCTGGGCCGCCGGACGGGCGGGGGACGCTGAGCGCCGGCGGGCGCGAGTGGGAGTTCCAGCACGTCTCGATCGGAAACCCGCAGTGCGCGATCGAGGTCGGCGAGCACATCGAGGAACTGGACGTGGCCGCGGTGGGCCCGGAGATCGAAGGCCACGAGGTCTTCCCCAACCGCACCAACGTCTCATTCCTCTGCATCGAAGAGGACCGGGTGCGGGCGCGGATCTTCGAGCGCGGGGTGGGGGAAACGCTCTCCTCGGGGACGGGCGCCAGCGGCGCCGCGGTCACCGCGTTCCTGCGCGGCGCGCCGAGCCCGATAACGGTCGAGCTCGACGGCGGCCAGCTCGAGGTGGAGATCTCGCCGGACCTAGACGTGACGCTGACCGGCTGGGCCGAGCCGATCTGCTCCGGCGAGCTCTCGGCGGAGCTGCTGGCGGCGCTCGCCGAGCTCGACTGAGGGCGCCGCGCCGTCGCGTCATCTAGATTTCCGCGCCCGTGGCCGAGACGACCGCCAAGCCCGGCATCGCCGCCCCCTCGAAGCGACTTGAGGCGATGCCCCCCTACAAGTTCCAGGAGTTGGAGCGGACGATCGCCGAGAAGCGCGCCGCCGGCATCGACGTGATCAGCCTCGGGATCGGCGACCCCGACCAGCCCACCTATCCCCACATCGTGGCCGCGATGCAGGAGGCGGTCGCCGACGCCGGCAACCACCAGTACCCGACCAACCGCGGCCGCGACGAGTTCCGCGGCGCCTTCGCCGAGTTCTACGACGAGCGCTTCGGGGTCGAGATCGACCCCGAGAACGAGGTCATCCCGGCGATCGGCGCCAAGGAGTGCATCTACAACCTCTGCTTCGCGTTCCTCGACGCGGGCGGCGTCGCGCTCGCCTCGGACCCCGGCTACCCCGTCTACACGGGGGGGCCGATCCTGGCCGGCGCCCGCGCCGAGCTGCTGCCGCTGGTGCCCGAGCTGGGCTTTGCTCCCGACCTCGACGCGGTGCCCACCGAGGTGGCGGCGCAGGCCCGCCTGATCTTCCTCAACTACCCGAACAACCCAACTGGGGCTACCGTTCCCGATGGCTTCTTCGAGCGGGTGGTCGAGTTCGCCCGCGAGCACGAGATCCTCGTCGTCCACGACAACGCATACTCGGAGACGACCTACGACGGCTACGTCGCGCCCAGCTTCCTTGCCACGCCCGGCGCCAAGGAGGTCGGCGTCGAGGTCTTCTCGCTCTCCAAGGGCTACAACATGACCGGCTGGCGCTGCGCCGCGATCCTCGGCAACGCCGAGGCGGTCAAGACCTACTGGCGGCTGAAGACCAACGTCGACTCGGGCCTCTTCGACGCGCTCCAGATCGCCGCCGCCGCGGCGCTGCGCGGCCCAGCCGAGCCGCTGCGCGAGATGAACGCGATCTACGCCCGTCGCCGCGACCTCGTCGTCGACGCCCTGCGCGAGATCGGCGTCGACGTGACGCCTCCCAAGGGGACGATCTACGTCTGGGCGCCAGTCCCCGACGGCCACACCTCGACCTCCTTCGCCGAGCTCGTGCTCGAGGAGGCAGCGGTCGTCGTCTCGCCCGGCTCGATGTACGGGCCGAGCGGTGAGGGCTTCTTCCGCATCTCGCTAACCACCCCGGACGAGCGCATCTCCGAGGCGGTCGAGCGGATGCGCGAGCACCTGGCCTGACCGCCTCGCCGGCCAGGCGCTCGCGACGCTTCGTTCGCTACTCGACCTCGACTTCGTCGATCATGCCCTTGGCGACGTGGGGCGGGCCGCCCTTGCGGTCGGTGATGAAGCAGAGCAGGACGTAGCGGCCCTTCTCCAGCTCCAGGTTCACCAGTTGCGTTTCGCCGCCTTCGATCACCGCGGTGTTCTTGCTTTCCTCCTGGTCGAAGGGTGGTTTGCCTTTTTCGCTTTTGAAGAAGGTCTCGACGTCGGCGGCCGTCGCGTCGCCCTTCAGCGGCATGTAGACGATGTGGTGGGGCTGGGCGCCGGTGTTCTCGAAGGCGACCTCGGTGCTGCCCGCCGCCAGGCCCTCGCCCTCGAACCCGTAGTCGACGGCTTCGATGGTCGCGTCGGCCTCGATCGTCTCGTCCGAGCTCTCGCCGCTCACCTCGACCGAGACGGCGTCCTCCGGCTTCGGCGCGCTGCCTTCGGTGTCGAAGGCGTAGTAGGTGCCCGGCTCGAGGACCTGGGTGACGGTCGCGCTCTGGCCGGGCTCGACCAGGCCGGTGCCGCCGGCCGCGAAGAACCACTCCGGGAAGGCCTGGCCTTTGATCGCCTTGCCGAGACCCTCGACCACTTCCTCCGGCGAGCGGTCACCCTCGACCCGGATCAGCTGCAGGTCGCCGGCTTCCTTGCCTTCGTTCTCGAACGTGATCTCAGCGAGGCCGGCCTCGGCGCTGTCGGGCGCCTCGTAGGAAGCCGCCTTGCCGTCGCCGCTGAGGGTGAAGGTGAGCGACTGGTCGCTTTCGTCGTCGCCGCAGGCCGCGAACGCGACGCTGGCGAGAGCCGCCGCCGCGAGAACCGCGGCCAACCGGGTGGTGAAGGGTCTCAAGATGCCTCCTGGGTCGGGGATTGGGGCGCCCGTACCCGGCGCGCCCGGGGGCTAACTCTGGGTGGATTCGGCGCGCTTGCGCCAGTACCTGTCGAGGCCGCGCCACTGGTACTCGGGCGGCACCGCCTGCAGCAGCCGCTCGGCCACCTGTTCGCTGTCGGCGCGCTCGGCGACCAGCTCGCGGTGGCGCGCCTCGTAGGCGTCCTCGGGCATCCGGCGCGCGGTCTCGGCCTCCTCGCGCAGGCGCTCGCGCACTCGCGCCAGGTGCTCGGCCGGCTCCTCGACCGCGCCGAAGTGGGTCAGGCCCAGCCGCTCCGGTCGCCAGCTCTCGACGACGCCGATCGAGTCGAGCCAGGTCTCGACGTCGATGTCGGGCGGCGGCGTGGGGGGGACGATCAGGTTGGCGCCGGGCACGAGGACCGCGGCGACGTCGCCGACGAAAGCGGTGCCGCTCTCCTCGTGCAGGTAGCAGACGTGGTGCGAGGCGTGGCCGGGCGTGTAGGCGACTCGCATGCCGCCGACCCGCTCGCCGCCCGAGAGCGCGACGATGCTCGTCTCCGGCACCGGGACGATCTCGCCCCAGAGCCGCTCCATCTGGTCGCCGTAGAGGCGCTCGGCGCTGGCCAGCAGCCGCGAGGGGTCGATCAGGTGCGGCGCGCCCCGTTCGTGGACGTAGACCTTCAGGTGCGGCCAGCGGCGCACCAGGGCGCCGGTCGCGGCGGCGTGGTCGAGGTGGATGTGGGTGAGGAAGATCGCCCGCGGCGCCTCTTCGCCGCCCAGCGCCGCCACCAGCGTCTCCATCGAGGACTCCGGGCCCGGGTCGATCAGCGCATCGCCGACCTGCCAGCAGCTGATCACGTGCGGCCGGCCGAGGTGCTCGACGTCGATGACCCGCATGCGCCGCGGGCTCGTCAGGCGGCGGCCGGGGCCGGGTAGCGGTCGTCCGCCTCGAGCGTCTGTCGCAGCCCCTGCTCGAGCCCCCGCGGGGAATAGCCCAGCTCGCGGGCCGCCTTCTCGTAGCTCGCCCAGAAGGTTACGCCGTCGGCGGAGGAGATCAGCTCGCGCAGGTTGGGCGGCTGGCCCATCAGCTTGCCCACCAGGGGGCCGATGGGCGTCATCGCCTTGATCAGCGGCGTCGGCAGGGCGCCCCGCGGCGGCCTGCGGTCGGTGAGGCGAGCAACCGTCTCGATCGCCTCGCGCATCGTCGTGCAGGGGCCGCTCAGCACGTACGCCTCGCCGGTCCGCCCCTTGTCGAGCGCCAGCAGGATTCCGGCCGCGATGTCCTCGACGTGGCTGAGGCAGATCCCCAGCTCGGGGAACGGCATTAGCGGCAGCTTGCCGGAGAGGAACTGCTCGAGCAGGTCGGCGACCTGCGAGGTGTCGCCCGGCCCGTAGACGCCACCCGGCTGGACGATCGTGCACGGCAGCCCCTCGTCGGCGGTCAGCCGCTTGGCGATCCGGTGCGCCTCCAGCTTCGTCTCCTCGTAGTAGGAGGTGAAGGTCTTGCCTGGGTGCTCGTAGGACTCGTCGACGACCTCGCCGCGCGTGTTGCCGAAGACGCCGACCGTCGAGACGTAGACGACCTTCTGAATCCGCCCCGTGAGCGCCGCGCGCAGGACGCGCTCGGTCCCGGCGACGTTGGCCTCGTACATCGCCGGTCGCTTCGAGGTGGGGATGCCGACCTCGTACATAGCGGCGGCGTGGACGACCGCGTCACAGCCCGCCATGCCGGCGCCGATCGCCGCCCCGTCGCCGAGGTCGCCGCCGACGACCTCGCAGCCGAGCGCCCGCAGCGACTCCGCCTTCTCCGGGCTGCGGACCAGGCAGACGACCTCGTCGCCGCGCCCGCGCAGCTGGCGGGCGACCTCGCCGCCGATGAACCCGGTTCCGCCCGTCAGGAAAACCTTCACGGCCGCGGAGCCTACTGGCTGGAGAGCCAGTCCACGGCCCTACAATCGGACGGAGTGGAGCGATCGCGAAACGGGCGAAGCAAGGAGACGGGCGCTGGCTCGAACGGCGCCGGCGTCGTCAACCGCCGGGCTCGCCAGCGGGCGCTGGTGATCGGGATCGACGACGGGCGCGAGCGCGGCGAAAGCGAGGCGCTCGCCGAGCTCAAGGAGCTGCTGCGCACGGCCGGCGTCGCGACCGCCGGGGAGATGCTGCAGCAGCGCTCCGCGCCCGACCCCGACCGCTACTTCGGCCGCGGCAAGCTGGCCGAGCTGAAAGCCGAGATCGCCCGCAGCGGGGCCAACCTGGTCGCCTGCGACGACGAGCTCGCGCCTCGACAAGAGCGAAACCTCGAGAGCGCGTTGGGAGTGCCGGTGATCGACCGCACCGCGGTCATCCTCGACATCTTCGCCGCCCACGCGCACTCCGCC
>DASWMG010000060.1:0-4143 GCA_036399875.1 Solirubrobacterales bacterium | reverse complement strand
TCTTGGTCATCGTCTGCACGGCGACCGGCGCCCCGCCGCCGATCGGCACGCCGCCGACGAAGATCTGGCGCTTCGAGGCCACGTAAACAGGCTATCTGGCCCGTCCGGCGGGCCGTCCGCGGCTCAGGTGCGCTCGCCGTGCTTACGCCGCTCGCGGTCGGCGACGTACTCCATGATGAGCGTGGCTCCCGTAAACGCGACGAGAAGCACGAGCCCTGCGGCAAGTTGGCTTTCTCCTAGAAAGAAGCTTCCCCCCACGACCACGGCTGCCGCGAAGACAGCCGCGAGCCTGATGTCGCGGTAGTCGCCGTCTCTCATGGCCGCAGCTTAAACATTTCGTACTTCCACTATAAGCGCCAGGACGGCGACCAGTGCGCCGATATACCCATATCGAAGCGAGTCGCCCTCGACCGACTTGCGGGTTCGCCCTTTCACCAGTCCCACCGTCCCCGCCCAGAAGGTCCCGATCAGGATGCCGGCGCCGATGGCGGTGGCAGCGCTTTCCATGAGCTGCAAGAAGAATCCGGCGACGAGCACGATGGTGAGCGTCTCACTCGCCGGCGCGCGTGTGGCGCGCTGAATCTAAAAAGTGAGAGTCCGCTTTGTCGCGGGAAGCGAAACGGGCGGCGCCGCCGATCTATCGCACGCCGAAGCCCTCGCCGGTGAGCCGGTCGATGTCGTTGGTGAGGCCGAGGAAGAAGAGCATGATCACCAGCACGAAGCCGACCGCGCCGGCCCGCTCCATTACCGAGAACGGCACTGGCTTGCGGCGCACCTTCTCGACCAGGCTCCAGAAGATGTGGCCGCCGTCCAGCGGCAGGAACGGGAAGAGGTTGATCAGGCCGAGCGAGAGGCTGACGACCGCCAGGAGGAGCAGCGACTCCTTGGCGCCGAACTCGTCGATGACCTGATCGGCGGTGGCGCTGACGCCGACGATCCCGGAGACTTCCTTGCGGCGTTCCTCTTCGAAGAGGCGGGAGAAGACGGTCACCGTGCCGCTGGTCACCCGCCACATCAGGTCGGCGGCCTCCGAGGCCGCGCCGGAGGCGCTCAGGTCCGCGGGCTCGGTCCCGTAGGCGAAACCGAGCCTGGTGCGCTTCAGGCCCGCATCGTACTCCGGGCGGAGCGCGATCGTGCGCACGCGGCCGTCGCGCTCTATCCGCAGCGTCGCCGTGCTCGCCGCGATGCAACCGTCGCGGGGCTCTCTCGCGCACTCGTGGGAGGCGACCAGCTCCGCGAAGCGCACCCGGCGCTCGGCCTCGCCCAGGCGCGGGAGCGATTTGCCGTCGACGGCGAGGATGCGGTCCCCCGGCCGCAGGCTCTGCGCGGCCGGCGTGCCCGGACTGATCTCTCCCACCGTCTGCGTGCCTCGCTCTGCCCCGAACCAGAAGACGAGGAAGAGGATCGCGAAGGCGAGGACGATGTTGACCGCGGGCCCGGCGCCGATCACGACGATTCGCTTCCAGACCGGCTGGTCGTAGTAGCCCCGTCCCGCCGCCTCGGGCGGCAGTTCCTCGTCGGGGTTCATGCCGCTGATCTTCACGAAGCCGCCCGCAGGGATCGCGCCGATCCCGTACTCGGTCTCCCCCCTCCTCACCGAGACCAGCTTCGGCGGGAAGAAGAGGAAGAACCGCTCGACCCGCATGCCGGTCGCCTTGGCGGCGACGAAGTGGCCCGCCTCGTGGAGGACGATCAGCGCCGAGAAGCCGAGGAAGATCAGCAGCCAGGTCATACTCGCGCCAACCCGGCAAGCCGTTCCTCGGTGCGGCGGCGAGCCTCGGCGTCGGTCGCGAAGAGCTGCTCGAAGTCGGTGACCGGCTCGGCGGGCATCTCCTCCAGGACGGCCTCGATCGCCGCGCCGATGTCGGTGAAGCCGATCCTCCCCTCGAGGAAGGCGCCGACCGCGACCTCGTCGGCGGCGTTGAGCACGCACGGCCAGGTCCCCCCCGCCGCGCCCGCCTCCAGCGCGAGCCGCAGGCAGGCGAAGGTGTCGAGATCCGGCGCCTCGAAGGTCAGCTCCCCGACCGCGGCGAGGTCGAGGCGCGGCACGTCGACGTCGGCTCGCTCGGGGTAGTGCAGGGCGTAGGAGATCGGCACCCGCATGTCGGGATGGCCGAGGTGGGCGAGCGTCGCCCCGTCGACCAGGTCGATCAGCGAGTGGACGATCGACTGGGGGTGGACGACGACCTCGATTCGCTCGTACGGGACGCCGAAGAGGTGGTGCGCCTCGATCGCCTCGAAGCCCTTGTTCATCAGCGTCGCCGAGTCGATCGTGATGCGGCCGCCCATCCGCCAGGTCGGGTGGGCGAGCGCGTCCTCAACGCTGACGCCGGCGAGGTCGGTCCGCCCCCGGAACGGCCCTCCGGACGCGGTCAGCACCAGCCGCTCGACCGTGCCGGGCGGCTCGGCCCCGATCAGCTGGAAGAGTGCCGAGTGCTCGGAGTCGACCGGCAGCAGCCGCGCTCCCGTCGCCTCGGCGAGCGCCATCGTCAGCTCGCCGCCGATCACCAGGCTCTCCTTGTTGGCCAGCGCGACGTCGATTCCCTCGGTCAGCGCGACGATCGTCGGCCCGAGGCCCGCGGCGCCGACCATCCCGTTCAGGACCAGATCGGCGCCCGAGGTCGCGATCAGCTCGCGCACGCCCTCCTCGCCTGCCAGCACCCGCCCGCTCCACTCGGATCGAGCCCGCTCGGCGGCCTCCTCGTCGCCCAGCGCGACGACCGGCACGCCGTGCTCGCGCGCCTGGCCGAGCAACTGCTCGGCGCTCGAGCCGGCGGCGAGACCGACCACCTGGAGCTCCTCGGAGCCGGCGACGATCTCGAGCGCCTGGGTCCCGATCGAGCCGGTGGACCCGAGTATCGCCAGCTTCTTCATCCTGGGCCAGTCTAGGTGGGCGAGGCGGCCGGCCGGGTCAGTAGACGAGCTGGAGCGAGAGGTAATAGCCGACGACAACCGTGAACAGAACGGCGTCGAGGCGATCGAGCAGGCCGCCGTGCGGGCCGAAGAGGCGGCCGGTGTCCTTGCGATCGAGGTCGCGCTTGATCAGCGAGGCGAAGAGGTCGCCGATCGGCGCGACCGCCGCCACCGCGGCGCCAATCAGCAGCGCGTCGATCCCCGAGAGCCAGTCCTGGTAGAGGCCGGCGAACCAGAAGCCCATCGTGCCGATCAGGAAGCCGCCGACGAGCCCCTCCAGGGTCTTGTTGGGCGAGAGGCTGGGCGCGATCCGGTGCGAGCCGAACATGCGGCCGGTCGCGTAGGCGCCGGTGTCGGCGCAGAAGGTGCCGACGAGCACGTCGATCAGGAGCGCGGCGCCGTGGTCGGGCAGGTCGCGCAGCAGCACGGCGTGGACGATCGGTAGCCCGATCCAGACGATCGGCAGCACCGTCACCCCGAGCGAGACGGTCACCCCGTCGCGGTGCTTGCGGTCGGCGCCGAAGAAGAAGAGCAGCGGGAAGGACGCGGCGAGGGCGAGCAGGACGTTGAAGGCCGTGCCGAAGTGGGCCGCGGCGACCATCGCGACGAGGGCGACGTAGGCCGCTACCTGGATCGGGCGCAGCTCGCCGGTCATCACAAAGAACTCGCGCAGGCAGACGAGGCCGAGCGCGACCATCGCGACGGCGAAGGGCAGCCCGCCGACCACGGTGATCGCTATCGCGAAGCCGATCCAGGGGATCGCGACGAAGATCCGCCGCGCCGTCTCGCCCCGCAGGACGTTGCGCCGCCGCGGCGGTCGAGGCTTCGGCTCCCGGCGCCGCTCCGGCGCCGGCTCTTCGTCGAGCCCCTCGAAGAGGTCGATCACCGGCTCGGCGTCCGGCCGGCGGGGCGGGCCCTGCTCCACGGTCACGCCCTCCCCCCGAAGCGCCTCCGCCGTTGCTCGAACTCACGCAGCGAGGCCTCGAAAGCCTCGCGCGTGAAATCGGGCCAGAGCTCGTCGCGGAAGACCAGCTCCGAGTAGGCGCACTGCCAGAGCAGGTAGTTGGAGACCCGGTGCTCGCCGCTGGTGCGGATCAGCAGGTCGGGGTCGTTCATCTCCGGCGCGTACAGCCCGCGCCGGAAGTCCTCCTCGGAGCCGCCCTGGAAGGAGCGCGCCGCGTCCACGATCTCGGCCCGGCCGCCGTAGTTGAAGGCGACGAAGAGCGTGAT
>DASWMG010000059.1:0-14316 GCA_036399875.1 Solirubrobacterales bacterium | reverse complement strand
GGCCTCCCTGCGTCCTTGCCTGGCAACGTCTGAGTCTCGTCACATGCGCTTCCTAGTCGCGGCCTTCGGCGACCCCGGTCACGTCTTTCCGGCGATCGCCCTCGGGCGCGCACTCGCGGGGCGTGGCCACGAGGTGACGATCGAGACCTGGGAGGAGCGGCGCGAGGCGGTCGAGGGCGCCGGGCTCGGCTTCGCCGCCGCCGAGGAATACAGGATGTTCCCGCCGCCCGACCCCGACTCGCCGGAGGGTTCGCACGCGGCGGAGGCGGCGCGGGCCCTGATGCCGCTGCTCGACGAGATGCGACCCCACGCCGTGATCAGCGACATCCTGACCCTGGCGCCGACCCTCGCCGCCGAGGCGAGCGGCATCCCGCTCGCGACCCTGGTCCCGCACG
Organism: Solirubrobacterales bacterium; assembly: GCA_036399875.1. Classification (GTDB taxonomy): domain Bacteria; phylum Actinomycetota; class Thermoleophilia; order Solirubrobacterales; family 70-9; genus VRUE01. Next base: position 13,921 of record DASWMG010000059.1, on the reverse strand, counting down.
TCTATCCGGTCGTCGCCCCGGGCCTCCCCTTCTTCGCCGTCGGCCTGCGGCCGCCGCGCACCCCGGCGGGGCGGACGGTGTGGCGGTTCGGACAGCGGGCCCTCGACGTCGGGCTCGAGCAGGGACGCCAGGACCTCAACAAGCAGCGGGCGAAGCTGGGCCTTCCCCCCACCGACCGCTTCCACGGCGGCATCAGCGCCGAGCTGGCGCTGGTCGCCACCTTTCCGCAGCTCGAGTACCCGCGCAAGTGGCCGGCGGGCGTCGAGGTGACCGGCCCGATGACCTTCGAGATCCCCCATCCCGAGATCGAACTCCCGGCGGGCGACGATCCCCTCGTCCTCGTCGCCCCGAGCACCGCGCACGACTCGGGCAACCACCTCGTGCGGACGGCACTCGCCGCGCTCGCCGACGAGCCGGTGCGGATCGTCGCGACGACCAACCGCGTCGTGCCGCAAGCGCCGATCGAGGTGCCGGGCAACGCCGTCCTCGTCGACTGGCTCAGCTACAGCCAGGTGATGCCGGCGGCCTCCCTGGTCGTCTCCCACGGCGGGCACGGCACCGTCTGCCGTGCCCTCGGCGCGGGCACGCCGGTCCTGATCAGCCCCTTCATCGGCGACATGAGCGAGACCGCGATGCGCGTCTCCTGGGCAGGCGCGGGCCTTTCGCTGCCCTGGCGACTCTGCCGTCCCACGCCGCTGCGCTGGGCGGTGCGTCGCATCCTCGCCGAGCCGTCCTTTGCCGCGCGCGCCGGCGAGTTGGCCGCCTGGGCGAGGGACCACGACGGCGCCGAGCGCGGCGCCGAGCTGGTCGAGCGGCTCGCCGCTCGCCGCGCTGGCAGCCGGTAACCCGCCTGAGCGGGGAAAGCTCCGGGGGTGGGACTCGAACCCACAACAACTCGGTTAACAGCCGAGTGCTCTACCGATTGAGCTACCCCGGATCGGTCAGAGAAGAATTTACCGGCTAGCCGGTGACGCGCTCGGCGTGGGCGATGCGCTCCACGAGCGCCGCCCGCTCGCGGCTGAGCTCGGCGCGGCGCTCGTCCTCGCCGCGCTTGCCCGCGGCGGCTATCTCGGCCTCGAGGCGGCGCTGCTCGAGCAGCAGGTAGTTGAGCTCCATCGCCTCCGCGGAGGCCGGCTCGTCATGGGCGAGGATGACAAGCTCCGAGACGAGACCGGCCAGCTCGTCGTCGTCGCGGGGCAGATCGGACGCGGGGTCGTCGAGGTGGTCGCGCAGCCAGGCGACGGCGCGAGCGCCGGACGGCGAGAGGTGCCCCTCGCCGAGCTTCCCCAGATACTCACGACCCTCCTCCGGCAGCGTGATGCACATCGCCAACAGGGCGCGCTCGCGCCGCTCGCGCGAGGTCAGCTCGGCGGCGCGGCGGGGGGTCGGCGCCGCGGCGCCGTTGGCCGCGGCTGGCCGGCGGGCCTCTCCCCCGCTCGGCGGCTGCGCCACCGTCACCCGCCCCATCACCAGCGCTGGCTCGAGGTCGAGGCGCTCGGCCACCTGGCGCACCAGGTCGTCGCGGCTCGCCGACTCCCCCAGCCCAGCGAGGATCGGGGCGACCTCCGCGAGCGCCCGGTCGCGCTCGGCCGGCGATGAGGTGTCGGTCCGCTCCAGCACCAGGCCGACCTGGAAGGCAGGCAGGTCGACGGCCCCCTCGACCAGCGCGCGGAAGCGCTCGGCGCCTCCCTCCGCGGCGATCATCTCGGCCGGGTCCTCGCCGGGCGGCATCGCGGCGACGCGCAGCCGCATGCGGCGACCGGCCGCGACGCGCTGGGCGCGCAGCATCGCCTCCTGGCCGGCGGCGTCGGCGTCGAGCGCGAGGACGACCTCGTCGACCATCCCCGAGAGCGCCGCGACCTGCTCCTCGGTGATCGCCGTCCCCATCACTCCGACCGCCTCGGCCACGCCCGCTTGGTGCAACGCCAACACGTCGGTGTAGCCCTCGACAACGACGGCGCGGCCCGCCTTGGCGATCGCCTCCTTGCCGAGGTCGATGCCGTAGAGGATCTGGCTCTTGTGGAAGAAGTCGGTCTCGGCGGTGTTGACGTACTTGGCGCCCTGGTCGGAACGCATTGCCCTGCCTCCGAACCCGAGGGTGCGGCCGCGCCGGTCGCGAATCGGGAAGATGATGCGTGAGCGGAAGCGGTCGTACTCGCCGCCGCCGCGCCCTCGCTGCACCAGCCCAACCGCCCGCATCTCCTCGACCGTGAAGCCGGCCCGCTGCCCACGCGTCAGCACCTGGTCCCAGGCGCTCGGCGCGTAGCCGACGCCGAAGCCGCGCAGCGTCTCCTCGGCGAGCCCGCGACCCGCCAGGTACTCGCGCGCCTTGGCCGCCTCATCCGACTCCCAGAGGAAGCTGGCGTAGAAGACGGCGGTGCGGTCGAGCAGCTCGCCGAGCCGGCGACGTTGCTGGCGGCGCGCCTCGACCTTCGGGTCCTCCCGCTCGCGCTTTATCTCGACGCCGTAGCGGTCGGCGAGCAGCTCGACCGCCTCGGCGAACCCGAGCCCCTCCTTCTCCTCGACGAACTTGATCGTGTCGCCGCCCACCCCGCAGCCGAAGCAGTGGTAGAGCTTTTCCTGCGCGTCGACCGAGAAGGACGGCGTGCGCTCCTCGTGGAACGGGCAGAGGCCGACCCAGCGAGCGCCCTGGCGGCGCAGGTCGGTGTGGGCCGAGATCACCTCGACGATGTCGACGCTCTGCTTGAGCTGCTCGAGGCTCTCGTCGGAGATCAGCGCCATGGGTCCATCATCGCCGATGGGGCCAGGGTCCGACGCGCCTTCTAGAACCTCGTCGCCTCGGGGAGCGTCAGTTCCGCGAAGCGGGCGATGCAGAAGCGGTCCGTCATCCCGGCCAGGTAATCGGTGACGCGCTGGGGCAGGTCAGCCCCGGGCTCGCTCTCGGGCACCTCGTCGGGGTGCTCGACGTAGTGCTCGAAGAGGCCGTGCAGGGCGCGACTGGCCCGCTCGTGCTCGGCGCGGGCCGTCTCGCCGAGGTAGACCCGGTCGAACATGAACTTGCGCAGGCGCAGCATCGCCCCTCCCACCTCCTCGCTCTGGACGATGTCGCCGGCCTCCGCCGAGCGCTCGACGATGTCGCGCACCAGCGTGTCGATCCGCTTGGCCCCGGTCGGGCCGAGCAGCTCGATCTCCGCGGCGGGCAGGTCCTCGGGGCGCAGGATTCCGGCCCGCAGGGCGTCGTCGATGTCGTGGTTGATGTAGGCGACGCGGTCGACCAGCTTGACGATCCGCCCCTCCAGCGTCGCCGGCCGGTCGGTGCCGGTGTGGTTGAGGATGCCGTCGCGGACCTGCTCGGTCAGGTTGAGCCCCTGGCCGTCGCGCTCGAGCACGTCCACCACCCGCAGCGAGTGGACGTTGTGCTTGAAGCCCTCGCCGCCGCGGCCGCGCAACGCTGCGTCGAGGGCGCTCTCGCCGGTGTGACCGAAGGGCGGGTGGCCGAGGTCGTGGCCGAGCCCGATCGCCTCGGTCAGGTCCTCGTTCAGCCCCAGGGCGCGCGCCACCGTGCGCGCGATCCCGCAGGCCTCGAGCGTGTGGGTGAGGCGGGTGCGGTAGTGGTCGCCCTCGGGCGCGATGAAGACCTGGGTCTTGTGCTTGAGGCGGCGGAACGCCTTCGAGTGGACGATCCGGTCGCGGTCGCGCTGGAACGGCGTGCGGAGCGGGCTGTCGGGCTCCTCGGCCCGCCGGCGCGCCGGATAGGAGGGCGTCCCCCGCTCGGAGAGGTACTCGGACTCCCAGGCGCGGACCCGGTCCTCAAACGTCGCCGTGGCTGGCACGGGCCCGATACTAGGCGGCGGCCCTGAGCTGCACGTGCGCATGGTGCTCGAGCGTCTCCCCGATCGCGCGCTCCACCTGGCGCAGCGTCGCCTCCTCGGCGGCGGGCGCATCGGCGAGCGGCTGGCCGATTGCCTCGACCATGAAGCGGTGCGCCCGCTCGGAGAGCGGGAAGGCTCCCGCCTGGCAGGCGGCGCAGACGACGCCGCCGGCGGCGCCCGAGAAGCCGACCAGGTGGTCGGCTTCGCCGCAGCGCGCGCAGGAAGCCAACTCCGGGGAGAAGCCGGCGGCCAGCGCCAGCTTGAGCCGGAAGGAGAGCGCCGTCTCCAGACCGGCAGCGTCGCCCGCGACCGGCTCGTCGAGCAGGGCCAGGTAGCGGCAGAGCAGGTTGTAGGCGGGCATGTTGGGCTCGGCGGAATCGAGCAGCCGCAGCACCGCGTCGCAGGCTCGCGCGCCGGCGCTCAGCCCAGCGGCCGAGGAGCGCAGGCGCGGGTAGCCGTCGACGGTGCTGACCTGGGTGACGGTGAGCAGCTCGCCGCGTCCTTCGTGCAGGACGAGGTCGAGCCGGAAGAACGGCTCCAGCCGCCCGCCGAAGCGCGAGCGCGGTCGCCGCGCCCCCTTGGCGATCGCCCCGATCCGGCCCCGCTTCGCGGAATAGAGGTGGAGGATGCGATCGGCCTCGCCGTAGCGGATGCTGCGCAGGACGACCGCCTCGGTCTTGAGGGTGATGCCGGCCATGACCGATTCACGATGACGAGCGGGCCGGACGGAGGACGAGGCTTCGGCGCTACCTGGACCGGCGCTTCGGGCGGCGGCGCAGCCGCACCTGACAGGCCGGACAGAAGTAGGTCGAGCGACCGGAGACGACGATGCGCTGGATCGTCCCGTCGCAGCGCGGGCACTCCTCGCCGACCCGGGTATGGACGAGGAAGTCTTCCTGCATGCGGCCGCGCTCGCCGCGGCCGTCGCGGTAGTCGTCGATCGAGGCGCCGCCCCCGGCGATGCCGGCTTCGAGCGCGGCGACGACGCCGTCGCGGAGCGCCGCGTGGTGCTCGGGCCGCATCGAGCCGGCGGGAGAGAGCGGGTGCAGCCGGGCCCGGAAGAGCGCCTCGTCGGCGTAGATGTTGCCGACGCCGGCGATCCCCGATTGATCGAGCAGGAAGGACTTGAGCGGCGCCGTCCGCCCGGCGGCGATAGCGCCCAGCGCCTCGGGCGTGAAGTCGGCGGAGAGCGGCTCGACCCCGAGCCGCGCGAAGCGCTCGCCCAGCGCGGCGTCGTCGATCAGGAACGCCTCGCCGAAGCGGCGGGGGTCGGTGAACCAGAGCTCACGGCCGTCGTCGAGGCCGAAGCGGGCGCGCAGATGGCGTTCGGAGGTCGAGCGCTCGCCCTCGTAGAGGCGCCGCCCCTCGGAGGGGTCGAGCGCGTCGCCGTCGTCCACCAGGACGAGGTTGCCGGTCATCCGCAGGTGCATGACCAGCGTCTGCCCTCCGTCCAGCGCGAGGAGCAGGTACTTGCCGCGGCGCCCCAGGGCCTCAATCTGCCGGCCGACGACCGCCACCTCGAGATCGGCTGGGGGCGTCGGCCGGCACCAGCGCTCGTCGTAGACCTCGAGGCGCTCGATCCGGCGCCCTTCGATCTCGGGCTCGAGCTGGCGGCAGACCGTCTCGACCTCGGGCAGCTCGGGCACGCCCCGGTTCTATCAGCGTCAGCCCGTGGCCCGGGGGTGCGCCTTGAAGTAGACGTCCTTGAGGTGCTCGCCGGAGAGGTGCGTGTACATCTGCGTGGTCGAGACGTCGGCGTGGCCGAGCATCTCCTGCACGGCACGCAGGTCGCAGCCGCCCGAGAGCAGGTGGGTCGCGAAGCTGTGGCGCAGCGTGTGCGGGCTCATGCGGCCGCCGAGGCCGGCGGCGCGGGCGTGGCGCTGGACGATCTTGTAGAGACCCTGGCGGCTGAGAGGACCGCCACGGAAGTTGACGAATAGCTTCGCCTCGTGGCGGTCGCCGACCAGCTTCGGCCGCCCGCTGCGAAGGTAGACCGAGATCGCGGCGATCGCCTGGCGGCCGAGCGGGACCAGCCGCTCCTTGGAGCCCTTGCCGCGGGCGCGCAGGAAGCCCTCGTGCATGTCGAGGTCGCCCAGCTCGAGCCCGATCGTCTCCGAGGCTCGTAGCCCGCACGCGTACAGGACCTCCAGCAGAGCGCGATCGCGCAGCGTGGTCGGCTCGCTGCCGCGCGGCGCTGCCAGCAGCTTCTGCACCTCGGCGTAGTTGAGGACCTGGGGCAGCTTCTTGGCGCGGCGCGGCGCGCTCAGCGCCGCGGTCGGGTCGTCGCCGATCAGCTCGTCGCGGCGCAGGTGCTTGTAGAAGGAGCGCAGACAGGCGGTCTTGCGGTGGACGGTCGCCGCAGAACAGGCGGGGCGGCCGTTGCCGGTCGCCAGGTCGGCGAGGAAGTCGCCGATGTCGGCGGGGCGCGCGGCGAGCGCATCGAGCTTCCGCTCCGCCAGGAACTCGCCGAATTGGAACAGGTCCGTTCGGTAGGCATTCAGGGTGTTGCGCGAAAGGCCCCGCTCCAGCTCCAGGTAGGAGAGGAAGTCGAGGACCAACCCCTCGAAGCGCGGGTCGCAGCGCCGCTCCGTCGGGGCGGCCGGAGGCGGCTTGAGCGCGGTCGCCATGGCGGCTGGTTCTCCCGCGGCGCCCTCATCCCTTGCCCCGCAAGGCAGCGCCCGCCGCGAGAGGCGCGGCGAAGAAGAGCGGGTCCTCCTCGAGCGTGCGTCCCATCGTGCGGGCGGGCAGTCCGGAGGCGGCGTAACCGGAGAGGTCGGCGGGAGCCTCGCACAGGCGGTGGGATTGGGCGCCGGCCGCGCCTAGACGGTCGGCGGCGGCTGCCTCCCCCGCCGGGACAGCCACCTCCACGGCGCCGAGCAGCATCTCCAGCACCGTCAGCGTGTGATGGCTGACCGGGCGATGACGCTCGCGCGGGTCGGCCGAGGAGAGCCGGGGCGAGACCATCGTCGGCAGGCCGAGCGCCAGGGCCGCGTGGGCGGCATCGAGCGCCGCCATGCCGCCGTGGCCGAGCTGGGTCTCGGAGCCGATGATCCCCGGGCCAGGCCCGACCAGGGCTACGTCCCACCCGAGCGAGGTCGCCGCGGCGTCGAGCGCACCCGCAAGCGAGAGCGCCTCGTGCTCGCCGCCGTAGGCGGGGGCCGCCGTGATGTGCCCCTGCAGCAAGCCGCGTTCGCGTAGCGTGGCGACGTCGCGCGAGAGCGACCCGGGGAGCGCCCCGCCGCCGCCCTGGACGTAGCCGACCTTGGCGTCGGGAAGCGCCTGCGCGACGGCCCAGGCGGCCGGCGCCAGGTGCCCGTGCAGGGGCTAGACGAGGACGCGCATCGACGCCCTCTCTCCTTCCGCTGCGCCTTTTGCTCCCATGGGTGGCATAAGGCGCACCGGAAGCTCGACCGGCTCGATCGCGTGCTGCAGCGAGGTGTAGTTGAGCTTCATCACGTGCTGCTCGTCCGCCCCGCGACCGTCCAGGCCGCGCGTCAAATTGACGTGGACGACGTCGAAGCCGCCCGAGCCGAGCCCGAGGTCGAGCGCGGCGACGTTGACGACGACCTCGTCGCCCTCGCGCATCTCGCCGAGCAGTGCCGTGTCGGCCCAGGCGGGCCGCCTCTCCCCCTCGACCTCGACCGTCAGCGGCTCCTCGGCGACGACGATGCCACGGCGCAGAGCTAGGCGGCCGCTCACGCCGCCGCCGGATCCGGGCCGCCGACCGAGCCGCTCTCACCGGGCGGAGCGCCGGCCTCGACCAGAATCGCCTCGCAGACGTCGAGCATCCGGCCGAGGTCGCGAACGCTGACCCGCTCCTCGGCCGTGTGGACCGCTTCCGGCCCGTTGGCGAGCAGGACGCAGTCGAGGCCCTTGAGGCGGAGCGCGTTGACGTCGCTGCCGCCGCCGATCGCGGTGCGCACCGGCTCGACGCCCGCACGTCGCAGCGCGGCCTCGGCGATCGCGAGACCAGGCGAGTCCTTCGGCAGCTCGTAGCCGCGAAACAGCTCCTCGACCTGGACGTCTACGTCGCAGCCGTGCTCGCTCGCACCCCAGGCGAAGTCCTCGGTCAGTGCGGCGGCGATTCGCGCCGCCCGCTCTCCGTCGAGGCTGCGCGTCTCGGCGAGCACCCGGCAGTGGCCGGGCACGACGTTGCCCGAGGTGCCGCCCTCGATCACGCCGACGTTGGCGGTCGTCCCCTCGTCGAGCCGACCGAGCTCCATGCGGGCGATCGCGGCGGCGGCCGCGGCGATCGCGTTGCTGCCCTTCTCGGGGTGGATGCCCGCGTGCGCCTCGACCCCGATGAAGTCGGCGACGATCTTCTGCTGGGTCGGCGTCGCGACGATCACCTCGCCGACCGGCCCGGCGTGGTCGAGGACGAAGCCGACGTCGGAGCGCAGCGCACCGACGTCGAACGCCTTGGCCCCCCGTAGCCCCTGCTCCTCGGCGACGGTGAGCACGAGCTCGATCCCAACCGGGGGCGGCTCGTCGGCATGCCGGGCAAGCAGCTCCAGCAGGACGGCTACCGCTGCCTTGTTGTCGGCGCCGAGGATCGTCTTGCCGCGACTGCGGAAGACGCCGTCTTCCTCGATGACCTCGACCAGCCCCCGGTGGGGAACCGTGTCGAGGTGGGCGCAGAACGTCACCCAGCGGTCGGACCGCCCCGGCAGGCGGGCGAGCAGGTTGCCGGCGCCGGCTCCGGCCACGGCGGCCGCCCCGTCCTCGCTGGCCTCCAGCCCCAGCGCCCGCAACTCGGCGAGCACCGTGTCGGCGATCTCGCGCTCCTCCCCGGTCGGGCTGCGGATCTCGCAGAGCCGAACGAACCTCTCGCACATGGCGGGACGAGACATCGCTATGCGGCGTCCTCGGTCGCTTGCGTGCAGAGCACGCGGCGCTCCCTGCGTCCTGGCCTAGCGCTGTCTCGACCGCGCCATGTCTGACACGGGCTCATCCTGCAACTCTACGTCGGCCGGCTTCGCCCCCGCCTGCCGCGCCGCGGCGCCGACGAACTCGCGGAAGAGCGGCTCGGGCCGGTTCGGCCGTGAGTTGAACTCCGGGTGAAACTGGGAGGCGACGAAGAACGGGTGGTCGGGCAGCTCGATCATCTCGACCAGGCGCTCGTCGGGCGAAGTGCCGCCGCAGACCAGGCCCTCGTCTTCGAGCCGGCGGCGCAGCTGGATGTTCACCTCGTAGCGATGGCGGTGGCGCTTGTAGATGACCGCCTCGCCGAAGATCTCGCGCGCCCGAGTGCCCTCGTGCAGTTTCACCGGGTCAGCGCCGAGCCGCATCGTGCCGCCCATCTCAGAGACCTCCTTCTGCTCGGGCAGCAGGTCGACGACCGGGAACGGCGTCTCGGGGTCGAACTCGGCCGAGTTGGCCCCTTCCATGCCGGCCACCGAGCGAGCGAACTCGACCACGGCGATCTGCATGCCGAGGCAGATCCCCAGGTAGGGAATCGACCGTTCGCGCGCGATCCGCGCCGCCGCGACCTTGCCCTCGATGCCGCGCTCGCCGAAGCCGCCCGGGATTAGGATGCCGTCGACGCCCTCGAGCCGCTCGGGGTCGAAGTCCTCGGAGTCGACCAGCTCGACGTCCACCTCGACGCCGTGGTGGAAGCCGCCGTGCTCAAGCGCCTCGATCACCGACTTGTAGGCGTCGGCCAGTTGCACGTACTTGCCGACAAGAGCGATCCGCACCTTGCCCTCGGCGCCGTCGGCGCGGCGCACCATCTCCTCCCACTCGGCCAGGTCGGGCGCGGGTGCCTCCATGCCGAAGTGGTCGAGCACCAGATCGTCGACGCCCTCGGCGCGGAAGACGAGCGGCACCTTGTAGATGTTGTCCACGTCGTGGGCGGAGACGACCGCTTCCACGGGGAGGCTGGCGAAGAGGGCGATCTTCTCGCGGATCGCCTGGTCGAGCCGACCCTCGGAGCGACAGACCAGGGCGTGCGGCTGGATTCCGATCCGCCGCAGCTCGTTCACCGAGTGCTGGGTCGGCTTGGTCTTCAGTTCGCCGGCGTGGCCGACGTAAGGAACCAGGGTCAGGTGGACAAACATCGCCCGCTTCGGCCCGAGGTCGGTGTAGAGCTGGCGGATCGACTCGAGGAAGGGCAGCGACTCGATGTCGCCGACCGTGCCGCCGATCTCGGTGATCACGAAGTCCACCGACTGCGACTCGGCGACGATCAGGATGCGATTTTTGATCTCGTCGGTGATGTGCGGGATCACCTGGACGGTCGCCCCGAGGTAGTCGCCCCGCCGCTCGCGGTTGATCACCGTGTTGTAGACGGCGCCGGCGGTGACGTTGGAGGCGCGGGTCGCGTTCTCGTCGGTGAAGCGCTCGTAATGGCCGAGGTCGAGGTCGGTCTCCGACCCGTCCTCGGTGACGAAAACCTCGCCGTGCTGGAAGGGGCTCATCGTCCCGGGGTCGACGTTGACGTAGGGGTCGAACTTCTGCAACTGGACCCGGTAGCCGCGAGAGACGAGGAGGCGGCCGATCGAGGCGGCGGTGATCCCCTTGCCGAGAGCCGAGACGACCCCGCCGGTGACGAATATGAAGCGGGTATCTCCGGGCTTGGCGCGACTCATCCTCTGCCGAGCGAGTCTAACCAGCGCAGTGGCGGAACCGACTCGATCGTGGCCGAGATCGAGCGCAGCTCGCCGTAGACGGTCAAGGCGCTGACCGCAAATAGCGCGATCAGCCGCGTGTCGCCGTCGAGCGTCGCCAGCAGCCAGACGCCGGCGACCGCGCCGAGGAGGTTGGAGCCGGTGTCGCCGAGCATCGCCCGTTCGCGCAGGGTGAACCAGGCGCCGACCGCGACCGGGCCGACGAAGACGCCGAGCAGTTCGAGCGGCGCCAGCGTCCAGGCGCCGAGGCAGAGGCCGAGGCCGAGCAGCCCCAGCGCCTTCTCCGCCCGGCCCGGCCGCAGGTCGAGCAGGTTGAAGGCGTTGGTCGCGAGGATCAGCAGCGCCACGTCGGCGAGGTAGCGCCAGGACTCTAGGCCGCGCCCCGAGACGACGTAAGCGGCCAGCGCCAGCGCCCCGATCGCCTTGATCGCCCCGGTCGAGAGCCGCCCTTCGCGCAGCGCCCGCGCGTGACCGCGCCAGCCGCGCGGCGTCGCGGCCGCCTCGCCGCGGCCGAGCGAGTCGTCGAGGAAGCCTAGGAAGGCGACACCGAGGAGGTAGGGCATCCAGCGGCGCAGCTCGGGGTCGAGCAGGTCGAGGTCGGCGCGGTCGTCGAGGAAGGCGAGCGGGGCGAGCGCCACCAGGCCCGCCGTCGCCAGGATGGCGCCGAGCGGGAAGGCGAGTCGGGCGCCGCGCCAGTTCTCCCGGACGAGCCCGGCGTCGAGTAGTCCCCGCACCCCGGCGGGCACGACCAGCAGCCCGACCGCGACGCCGACCGGGAGAGCGACCCAGGTCACGGCCGGGGCGCCCCGACGCCGGCCCGCGGCGCCAAGAGGTCCGGCAGCAGACGGTCGGCGCTTCCCTTGACCCCGAAGCTGCCCTCGGCGCCGAGCAGCGCGAAGACCGCCGCCACCTGCCCGGCGGTCAGGTCAACGTCGTCGACGCTGGAGAGGTCGGCGCCCTGGAAGAAGGAGATCGACGACGGGTCGGCGCCAGAGGTCTCGACTCCCACCGCCGGCACGCGGGTCGCGGCGATTCCCTCGGCCAGGCCGGACTCGAGCCGGCCGGTGGCCGAGCGCTGCAACGGTCCCATGTCCTGCGGCTGGTCGCGGACGAGGATCACGCCGCCGAGCCGGCCGAAGTCGCCGCTGGCCCGAGAGAAGAGGTGGCTGCGCACGCGCTCCAAGAGCGCCCCGCCGAGCACGAGCTGCCGTCCCACCCCGATCCCGAGGGCCGACTGGCTCTCCGGGTCACTGGCGAGGTCAGCGAAGCGCGTCTTGGAGAGATCGTCGGCGAGCGACCTGAAGTCGACCGGCTCGCGCACGACGCCGACGCCGACGAGGCGCGCCCCGGTCGGTGCCAGCGCCTCCTCGACCCCCGCGGCGACGTCGTCCGGGTAGCCGCCGAGGGCGACGACGCCAATCCGCATCCCGCGCAGCTCGCCGCCGACCAGCGCCGGATAGACCGCATCGCTGAACTCGTTGGCGCGGGCCAGGTCCCCGCTCAACTCCTCGCTGCGCTCCCGGGCGTCCTCGAGGTTGCCGGTGAGGCTGCGCTCGAGTCCGCGGCGGGTGTCGTCGATCGTGTCGCCGCCCAGCACGGCGCCGATCACGATCCCGGTCGCGAGCGCGAGGAAGACCGCGATCAGCGAGGTCGCGTGGTAGCGAGCGCTGTAACCCATCGAGCGAGCAGGCTATCCGGCCGCTACAGCCCGAGCCAGATCTTCAGCTTCAGCCAGAGCAGGTCGACCAGCTCGCCGAGGGCGGGCGAGGCGATCACGAGGATCGCCAGGAGGATCGCGAAGGCGGCGAGGAACGGCGCCAGCGGACCGAGGCCGGCGCCGGGGTTGTAGAGGCGGCTGACGCCCTTGGCGTCGACCAGCTTGTCGCCGATCCGCAGCCGCGTCAGGAAGGTGGACGACATGCCGGCGCGCTTGCGATCGAGGAACTCGATCAGGTTGAAGTGAGCGCCGACGGCGACGATCAGGTCGGCGCCCTTCTCGTAGGCCATCAGCATCGCCACGTCCTCGCTGGTGCCGGCGGCCGGGACCAGCGTGTGCTCCAAGCCCATCCCGAGGAGGCGGTCGCGGCCGGGCGCGCGGCCATCGGGGTAGGCGTGGACGATCAGCTCGGCGCCGCAGCGCAGCGCCGCGTCCCCTGCCGAGTCCATGTCGCCGAGGATGATGTCCGGGCGCAGGCCGGCTTCTAGCGCCCCGTCGGCGCCGCCGTCGACCGCGACGACGATCGGCCGCACGTCGCGGATGTAGGCGCGCAGCGCCTTCAGATCGCGGCGGTGGCGATCGCCGCGGACGACGATCAGGACGTGGCGGTCGCGGAAGGTGGTGCGGGTCGGCGGGAACTCGATCGCGCCCGCGAGCAGATCGGTCTCCTGGCGGACGTGGGCGACGGTGTTCTCGGCGAAGGCGGCGAGCGCCTCGTCGACGCGCTCGCGCTGGCGTTCGTAGCGCCGCTCCAGCTCGGCCGCGTCGAGCGCCTCGCCGCGCAGCACCTCTTGCTCGCGACGGCGGACGCTGCCGCCCGCCACCGTGACCGTCTCCCCCTCGTCGAGCAGCTCGAACGGGTCGGCCTCGGTTACGTCGACCAGCAGTACTCCCGCCCGGGCAAGCATCAGCGGCCCGGCGTTCGGATAGCGCCCGTCCGTCGACTGCGAGGCGTTGATGACGGCACGGACGCCGGTCGCGATCAGCTCCTCAGCCGCGATCCGGTCGATGTTGAGGTGGTCGATGACCGCCACCTCGCCGGGTTGGAGGCGCTTGACCAGCTCCTTGGTGCGACGACCGAGCCGAGCGGTGCCCTCGACCGCCCGCTCGCCGGACGCCCCGTTGCGACGCGAGAGCAGCGCAGGGAGGCGACGGTAGCTGGCGGTAGCCACCGGCTGAGACTACCCCGCCGCGACGCGGGTGTCAGGCCGCGGCGAGCAGCTCGCGGGCGTGGCGGGTCGCCGCCTCGTCGGAGCTCTCGCCGCCGAGCATGCGGCGGATCTCCTCGACCACGCCCTCGCCGTCGAGGCGCTCGACCGTCGCGGTGGCGGCCTCCTCGCCGAGGTCCTTGCGCAGCCGGAAGTGGACCTCGGCGAGCGAGGCGACCTGCGGCAGGTGGGTGATGCAGAGGACCTGGCGCTCCTCGCCGAGCGCCCGCAGCCGCTCGCCGACCGCGCGGGCGGTCTTGCCGCCGACCCCGGCGTCGATCTCGTCGAAGACGACCGTGCCCGCCGCCGCGCCGGCGCCGAGGCCGCTCAGCGCCAGCATCACCCGCGACAGCTCGCCGCCGGAGGCGGCATCTCGCAGCGGCGCCGGCTCGATGCCCGGGTTTGGCGCCAGGCGCAGCTCGACGCTCTCGGCGCCGTCCGGCCCGAAACCGTCGGGATGCGGATCGAGCAGGACCTCGAGCGTCGCGCCGGGCATCGCCAGCCGCTCGAGCTCGGCCGCGACCCGCTCGCATAACG
>DASWMG010000058.1:0-13884 GCA_036399875.1 Solirubrobacterales bacterium | reverse complement strand
GGAGAAGTCGTAGCCGACCGCCTGCACGAACGGGCCGTCGAGGCCGTTGCGGCCGAAGACCGCGAACGCGTTGCCGGCCGCGTCGAGCGCGACCTCGCCGAAGCCGGCGCTTTCACCCGCCCTGGAAAGGGTGTCCGGGTTGGACCACTCGCCGTCGGGCGGTCGCACCGCCGCCTGGACCCTGAGTTTGGAGCCATCGGAGCGATCCCACAGGGCCACCGCGCCGACCGCGACGTTCGCCGCCACGACCGGGGAAAAGCCGTTCTGACCGGAGGCCGAGAGGTCGTCCGGCTCCGCCCAGTCGCCGCCCGCCGGCCGCACCGCCGCCTGGACGATGTCGTTGGTGCCGTTGGAGCGGGCCCAGACCGCGACGGCCTCGCCCGCCTCGTCGATCGCCACATCCGGTTCGGCGGCGTTCTGTCTCGCGTCCGAGAGGTCGTCCGGCGCCGTCCAATCGCCGCCCGCCGGTCGCACCGCCGCCTGGATGGTGTCGGTGACGTCGAGGCGCGTCCACACCGCGACCGCCAGTCCCGCGTCGTTCATCGCAACAGCCGGTTGTCCCGCGTCCTGTCCCGCACCCGAGAGGTCGTCGGGCGCTCCCCAGGCGCCGCCCGCTGGGCGCACCGCCGCTTGGACCACTTCGTCGGGACTCACCAGCTTCCAGACCGCGATCGCGTTGCCGGCCGCGTCGATCGCCACGCCCGGCGCCTCCAGCGGCGTCACGAACTCGCCCGCGGTGGAAAGGTCGTCGGGCTCGGACCACTCGCCGTCCGTGCCTCGAACCGCCCCCTGGACGACCCGGGCGCCGCTGACGAAGGCGGTCCAGATCGCGACGGTCTCGGTCGATGCGTCGAGTGCGAGCCTGGGAGTCACCGCTTCGGCGATCGAGTCCGACACGTCCTCCGGGTCCGACCACTCGCCGCCGGGCGGGCGCACCGCCGAACGGACGACGAACCCGGTTGAGCTGTCGCCGGTGATCCACACCGCGATCGCGTTCCCCGCCGCGTCGATCTTCACCAACGAGCGCTGCCCCTCTTCTCCAGGAAGGGAGACGACCTCCGGCTCGGACCACTCGCCCCCGGCGGGGCGTTCGGTCGCCTCGACGATCTCTTCGCCGCCGACGTGGCGTTCCCAGATCGCGACCGCGTTGCCCGCCGCGTCGGCCGCCACCTGGGGCCGTCCGTCGATGACTTCGTTGGCGGCGGAGATGTCCTCCGGCTCCAGCCAGTCGGCCGCCGACGCGCTGCCGGCGGTGAGCAGCAGCATTCCGACGACCAAGAGGAGCAGCACGGCCGGGACCCGCATCCGAACTCGCGATCGTACGGCTGAAAGCACTGCGGCCTGCTGGTTCAAGTCGTCTCCCCCCGGCTCGGTTCCGCTACACCGTAGCACCGTGGTCGGGACTACGGTTCAAGCATGCGGGAGAGCAAGCCCTCCGCGGGGCAGGCGAGGAAGAGGCAACGACTGTCGCCCGATGCGATCACCGCGGCGGCGATCCGGCTGGCCGACGCCGAGGGCCTCGAGGCGGTCTCGATCAGGCGCGTCGCCGCCGAGCTCGACGCCCGCGCGATGAGCCTCTATGACCACTTCGCCAGCAAGCGCGAACTGCTCGACTCGATGAACGACGAGGTGATCGGGGAGATGCTCATCTCCCAACCCCTGCCGGAGAGCTGGCGCGAGGCGGTCGCGACCACCGCGCGCACGATGTACGCCGCCTACGCCCGCCACCCCTGGGCGATCTTCGTCGCCGCCGACCGGATCGCCCCGGGACCCAACGCCGTCAAGATCGCCAAGCAGATGGCGCGGGCGCTCGCGACGCTCCCGCTCGAGCACGGCGACGTCTGGCAAGTGCAGGGGATCGTCAACGACTACGTCATCGGCTACTCGTTCCGGACCGTCGGTTCCGTGGACCCGGAGGAGATGGAGGCCGCGATGGCGCCCCCCGACGTGGCCGAGTTTCCCGAGCTCGCCGCCCTGCCCGACAACCTCCGCAACCGCTCCTCGATCGAGCGCTTCGAGCTCGGCCTCCAGACCGTCCTCGACGGCGTCGAACGGCGCTTTCTCGATCGGGCCGGCTAAGCCGCGACGAAAGCCCGAACATATGTTCCGGCTCCGCCGCCCGAGCGAGTAGCTTCGTGGCCATGGGGGCTCTTGCCGATACGCGGGAAAACCGGAAGGAGCGCGGTGCGTTCTTCACGCCGCCGGAGATCGCTCAGTTCTTGGCGGATTGGGCTGTGCGCGATGCTCAGACGCGAGTCATGGACCCCACCTGCGGAGAGGCGGTGTTCCTCCTTGCCGCAGCGAGGAATCTGTCGGCGGCAGGTGCCACCCAGCAGGAGATCAAGAAGCTCCTGACCGGGGTTGACGTCCACAGGCCGTCACTGCAGCAATCCCGTCGATTGCTGCAGGAGGAGGGATTCGAGGCGCAGTTGGTGGAATCGGATTTCTTCGATCTGGCAACGCCTTCGCAGATCGACGACCACGTTGGCTGGCATGACGTCGTCATCGGCAATCCGCCCTTCGTCAGATACCAGCAGTTCACCGGCGACGCCCGCGCCAAGGGCTTGACGGCGGCGCTCTCGCAGGGGGTCCGGCTTTCGCAGCTCTCGTCCTCTTGGGCGCCGACGCTGGTGCACGCGACCGCGTTTCTCAAACCGGGCGGGCGGTTGGCGATGGTTTGTCCAGCCGAACTGCTGACGGTTCACTATGCGGAGCCAGTTCGGCGCTGGCTGCGCAAACGGTTCGGCTCCGTGAAGCTGGTGATGTTCGACGAGCTCCAGTTCCAGGACGCTACTGAGCAGGTCGTCCTTCTGGTGGCTGAGGGTCGGGGCCCCTCAGACGGCATCATCGTCCACCACGTCAAGGACGCCGAGGAGCTGGTACGCAGCCACATCCTCGACGGCGTCGCAGCCACCCCGGCGTCGGAGGGCAAGTGGTCCGACCTGATGCTGCCGATGGAGGACCGGCAATTGGTCAAGGGTGCGATTGCCCAAATGGACCAGCTCGAGGATTACGGCACGCTCGAACTCGGGACCGTAACCGGTGCAAACCGTTACTTCACCCTGACCGAGGCCACCAGGCGCGAGTACAACATCGACGTTAAGCACCTAAAGCCGATCAGCCCTCCCGGGACCAGGCATCTGAAGGGTCTGACCTTCAGCCGCGCCCGCTGGGAGGAGCTGAAGCTGCAGGGGGAGCGTGTGTGGCTGCTGCACCCAGAGCCCCCCGCACGCCAAGCCGGCTTGCGAAAGTACATCGCCGTCGGGGAGGAGCAGGCTGTCCACGAAGCCTACAAGTGCACCGTGAGGACGCCTTGGTGGCGACCGCCCGCGGTGGAGGTGCCCGATCTCTACTTCACCTATATGTCGCACCGGTACCCGCGGCTGATCGGTAATACCTCCGAGGCGACCTTGCTGAATTCGATGCACGCGGTCCACCTCAAGCATGGGCTGAAGCGGGCCAAGGGCGCGCTGCCTCTGCTGGCACTCAACTCGGCGACGATGGCCGGAGCGGAGCTGATCGGAAGGGCGTACGGCGGTGGCCTGCTGAAGATGGAGCCGCGCGAGGCAGCCCGGTTGCCGGTGGCCGGTCCCGAGGCTCTTGACGAGGCCTGGAAGGTGCTCCGCGACCGGATCGGCGAGTTCGACGCCGCCCTACGTGCTGGCGAGTGGTGGACCGTCACCGCCGAGGTCGACCGTGTCCTCCTCAAGGACGTTTTGGAAATGCACCCGGACGAGGTGAGCCGGCTGCGCGACGTTGCGGCGACGATGCGCGTCCGCAGAACCCGGCAGACTGAGGAGCATGGCGGGTGAAGAAGATGTTCTTTCTGAACTAGACAAGATTCTCAAGGGTGAGGACACCGCCAAGTCGCCGTGGAAAGACGGGCGGTACCGGCCCGATATGGACCTCGCACGACGCCTGCTGCGGGTCCCGATCAGCAAAGGCCTTGCCGACAAACAGGCAACCGGACGGGTGGCCAAGTCGCTGGATGCCTGGATTGCCCATGAGCTTCGCCGAGCGGGCTTTCCCGAGGGCGCGGTCTGGCCCAGGCGCAGCTTGCCGCGGGTACAGCCGGAAGACCTGAGCCCAGCCGTGACACAGATCGAGGCGGCGCTGAAGAAGCTGGACGCCTTCGAGGAACGGTTGCATAAATACGAGGAAGCGGCGAAAGAAATGGGGCTTAAGCGCCCAGCGCCAAAACTCCACGAAGTGAGGCCCGGAATTCGTCAAATCGGCGAGAGACTGCCCGGCAAGACCAACGCCGAGATCCTCGGAGCTTTCTACAACAAGCAGGTCGATGTCGTCGTCAGCAGCTGGCAGCGGGGACCTGACGTGCTCGTGTCCACTAAGACGATGTACAGCTCCTACCTCAACAACAAAAACAACCGGTACGAGGAGGCAGTCGGGGAGGGGAAGAACCTACGCGATCGACATCCACTGGCAGCGATGGGCTTCGCCTACTTGGTTCGTTCCAACATCTTCCGCGAGGACGTGGAGGTGGGTGCTTTCGAGTACCTGCGCAACCTCTTGATCAGACTGCGCAAGCCGCACGGCTTTTTCGACGCGACGATGCTGCTCGTCGCCAGGTGGGAGGACGCGGCCGAACCCGAGCTGGAGGAGGTTGAGGATCCCACGAGCGAAAATCCGCCCGACACCAATCTCTCGGCGCCCAAGTTCTTTGAGGATTTGATTGGTGCGTTGCTGGCATACACCCCTGCTGACGTCCACACCTCGATCCGTTATCGCGACAAGGAACCCCTCGGTGGCGTGCCGCCGCTCGATGAAGATGTAGCGCCGGACGAGGCAGCCGCCTTCGACGCCGACTGAGCACCGGCGTGAGGGGAGCCTGCTGGGCCGATCAAATCGTTCCGGATGATGCGGCTGCCGACTCGAGGTCCGCCCTGATTCGAACCGCGGCGGAGAGGAGCGGCGCCGCCAGCACCAGCCCCACCGTGCCGAACAGGCAGCCGCCCGCGATCGTCACGATCAGGACGGCGAGCGGATGGAGCTTGAGCGCCGCGCCATAGGCGATCGGCTGGATCAGCTGCTGCAGGACGCCATTGGCGAGCAGGACGACGACGGCAAGCGCCAGCGCCGCCTCGGGGCCCTGGCCGCCGAGGGCGATCAGGACGGCGAAGGCGCCGGCGGTCCAGGCGCCGAGATAGGGGATGTAGCCGCCGACGAAGGTGACGACGGCGATCGTGCCCGCCAGCGGAACGTCGAGCAGCAGGGCGCCGGCGCCGACGAGCAGGGCACTCCAGATGGCCACCGCGGTCACGCCGAGGAAGTAGCCGCGCAGGCTGGTGGCCAGCCTGCCTAGGGCCGAGTGAGCAACCGGGACCGGAACCCCGAGGTGACGCTCGACGAAGCTGCCGATCGCCGGCCCGTCCTTGAGGAGGAAGAAGAGGCTGAGGGCGGTGAACGATAGGAAGACCGCAAGCGAGGCCAGCTTCTCGAGGCCGCCGAGCAGGCCGTGGGTGAGAGCCTCGAAGGCGGCGCTGATCGAGCCGCTCGCATCGGCGTTGGCGTCGGCGGCGGTGGACGCCTTCACTCCGAGGTCGCCGACCGCCGCCTCGATCGCGCTCGCCCCTTCGCGCAGCCGCTCCGAGAGGCTCTCCGCCTGGCTGGCGATCCCCGCGGCGACGAGCAGCCCGATCCCCGCCGCGAGTGCGACTATGGCCAGGAAGACGAGCGCCGCCCCGGCCGCCCTCGGCACACGGTGTCGCTGCAGCCAGTCGACGGCAGGCGACGCGACGGCCGCGACGATCGCCGCCGTGATGACCGGGAGGACGATCGTGTGCGTGACCGAGAGGAGCCAGATGGCGCCGACCAGCGCCGCCGCGATGCCGACCAGGAGCCATGCCGAGAAACCCAGGTCGCGCATCCACCCGGGAGGGGCGAAGATCCCGCTCAGCGCACCGGGCTCGAACTCGATGACCTGGTCTTCCTCACCAGCCTCGTCACCCCCGGAGCGGCGCAACCGCCCTCGGAAGATCGCTCGCCGCTCGCTCATCTGCATCCCCTCTCGTTCCGCTGCGCCTTTTGGTGCCCAGGCCAACATAAAGCGCAGCGGAACGGTCGGCGAGGATATTTCCGTCTGTGGAGATCGATCGAGTCACCTACGTCGGCCACGCCACCGTCCTCGTCGAGCTCGGCGGCGTCCGCCTGATCACCGACCCGGTGCTCCGCTCGCGAGTCGGGCCGTTGCGTCGCCAGGCGCCGCCCCCGCCCCCGGCCTCGATGCGCGACCTCGACGCGGTGCTGATCTCCCACCTGCACCACGACCACGCCGACCTGCCGTCGCTGCGCCAGATCGGCCGCGACGTTCGCCTGCTGACCTCGCCCGGCGCGGGCGAGTACCTGGGCGGCCACGGTTTCAGCGCGGTGACGGAGCTGGCGCCTGGCGAGTCGGCGAGGGTCGGCGCGGTGACGGTCACCGCCACCGAGGCGTGGCATCCGGGCGGCGGCCGGTTCGAGCGGGTCTCCGAGGCCGTCGGCTTCCTGCTCAGCGGCAGCCGCCGCGTCTACTTCGCCGGCGACACGGATCTCTTCGACGGCATGGCGGGGCTCGGCGAGGGGCTCGACTTGGCGCTCTTGCCGATCTGGGGCTGGGGGCCGACGCTCGGTCCCGGGCACCTCGACCCGGAGCGCGCCGCCCGGGCCGCGGCGCTGCTGTCGCCGCGGATCGCGGTCCCGATCCACTGGGGGACGCTCTATCCGATCGGGCTGGCGCGGCTTCGCCCTGAGCCCCTGCGCGCGCCGCCGCGCGAGTTCGCCGCTCGGATGCGGGAGCTCGCGCCTCAGGTCGAGTCGCGCGTGCTCGCGCCGGGAGAGGCCGCTTCGCTCTCGTAGCCCGCGTGTCCCAGCTCGGCGAGCCAGCGGCGGAAGATCCGGTGGACCCGTTCGGCGCCGACCACCTCGTCGCCCGGCCAGGCCAGCTCGCTGGGATGGAGCACGAAGGGGAAGCTCTGCGTCCCTCCCATCCCGCCGTGCGAGCCGACCAGCTCCTCGAAGGCGGCGACCTCGCCGAACTCGGGCCAGAGGGTGCTGTTGACCATCAGGTCGGCGCAGTGCGGGAACCCGTCCGTGCGCCGCAGGTGGGCGGCGGCGTTCGGGCCGAAGGGCGCGAGCGGATCGCCTCCCTCGACCCGCTCCTCGTCGAGGAAGCGCGTTCCGGCCCCGCCGACCGCCATCGCGCCGAAGCGCGCCGAGCGCACCAGGACGAAGCCGATTCCCGGGTGGTCGCGGAGCGCCGGCAGGAGCCGCGGGTAGAGCGCCTCGATCCGCTCCAGCGTCACCCGGCCCGGCTCGCGCGGGAAGCTGATCAGGCCGAGGCATCCCGATGCCATCACGGACAGCTCCGGGACCTCGTCCCGGTGCGCCTGCTCGATCTGTCGCCGCGCGCCCGGGTCGAGCGCGACGACGCCGCCGTCGGCGCGGCGCTCGCGGGTCGCGACCCGGACGGTGCGACCCGCCGCGGTGTCCTCGCGGGCGACCTCGGTCAGGCCGGCGCTCAGGTAGCTGAGCGCGTCGTCGTCGCCGCCTTCGACGGCGATCGTGCTGTCGGGCCGGCACGCCGAGCGGACCACCTGCTCGAGCGTCTCCCCGTAGCGCTGCAGGAAGGTCTCCCCCTGCGACTGGCCGTGATCGGAGAGGACCACCAGGCGATACGGACGGGGCGCCTCCGAGCAGGCGGCGCCGATGCGAGCGATCTGGCGGTCGAGGTCGCGCAGCACGGCGAGCGCGTCGTGGCGCTCGACGCCGGAGTGGTGGGCGACCTCGTCATAGGCGAGGAAGGTCGTGTAGATCGTCGGGCGCCCGGCGAGCACGTCGCCGACCACCGCGGCGACCTGCAGGTCGCGCTGGACGACCGTGCCCCAGGCGCGGGCGAAGGCGTAGGAACGGTGGCGGGCGATGCGTGGCCTGACGTCGTCGCGGACCTGCATCCGGGCGGCGCGGCGCTCGCGCACCAACTCGGCGAGGACGAGGACGAAGGTGCGGGCGACGGCATAGGGCCGGGCGAAGTAGGAGGCGTAGTCGCGGCCGATCGGCCCGCGCCGCCGCAGCGCCGTGCTCATCGTCAGCATCGAGTGCGGCGCGTCGCCGGAGAGGATGTTGGCGCGGCTGGCGCCGTCGGCGTGCAGCAGCCCGCGCCCGTCCGAGTGGCGCCGCTCCAGCTCTTCGGCGTCGCGTGGGTGGTTGGTGACGATCGCCGCGCCGCGCTCCTTCTCCCACCAGCGGAAGGCCGGCATGTCGTCGTTGTCGCCGTGCAGGAGACCGGCCTGGCAGGCGCCGGTCTGCGAGGACCAGTCCGTCTCCCATCCGCGGAGGCGATGGGACCCGCTTCGCAGCCAGGCCGCGAGGTTGGGAGCGCTGCCGTCGCTGAGCGCGCGATGGAGGACGTCGTGGGCGAGGCCGTCGATCTCGAGGAAGACGACGCCGGGCACGTCGCTCTTCACCATCTCCGTGCGGCGCCGCTGCTGGCGCCTCACCACGTAGCGGTACCACGACTCGTCCTCGTCGACGGCGAGCAGCGCGTAGACGGCGGAGGTCACCGCGGCCATCGCGATCGTCACCGCGATTCCCTCCCACAGGCCCTCGATCTCCGCCCCGGGGAGGAGGTCGATCGCCAGGGTGACGAGGGCGCCGTTGAGGACGAGCGCCGCGAGCCCCAGGCTGAGGACGGTCAGGGGCAGCGCGAAGCGGGCGAGGACCGGCCAGACCAGGGCGTTGAGGGCGCCGATCAGCGCCGCCGCCCCGAGCGCGGAGGCGGCGCCGTCGAGGACGAAGCCGTCGAGGAACTGGGAGAGCAGCAGCAGGGTGAGGGCGTCGAGCAGGAGGACGAGCAGCCCCCGCCAGAGCACCCGGACGCTCATGGCCGCTGTTGCCTGGCGAACAGCCCCCGCGCGTGCGACCCGAGCGGACGACGCGGCTCGGTGGGGAATTCGCGGACCGCCTGCCGGCGCAGCGCCTCGGTTCCGACCGCGAAGAGAACGGCGAAGAGGAGGATGCCGAACGGCTTGCGGAAGGCGGCGATCGGCGCCCAGGCGATCAACGCCAGCCAGATCGCGCCGGCGACGCCGTAAGCGGCGGCCTGGCGCTCGCGGAAGTAGGGCGCGGCTTCGCGTCGCAGCGCCGTCGCCGTCGCGGTGCCGCCGGCCAGCCAGGCGCCGATGACCGCGAGGACCCCGAAGGCGATCGCCGACACGGCGACGGTTACGAGCAGAGACGTGCCGATGTCCCAGGTCGCTTCCACCGCCGGCTCGACCGAGGCGGTTTGGGCCAGGGAGCCGGTCACGGCGCCGCCGACCAGCTCGCGGACCAGGAGCGCGAGGACGCCGGCGACGACGAAGCCGAAGCCGGTGGCTCGCACCGCCTCTCGGCGACGGCCTCGGGCGAGGTAGATCGCGCCCCCGTAGAGCAGGATCAGGAGCGCCGTGAGGACGATCGGCAGTTTGCGGATCGCCTTCGCGATCTCCTGGGCGGTCGAGAGCTGCTCGGAATCGAGGACCTTCAGTTTGGCCGCGTCTTCTGGAAGTTTCGCGGTCAGGTCCCCAGGCACCCCGGCCTGTTCGCCGATCTGCGCCACCACGGTGCCCAGTTCGAGCGTCACTTCTCCTTCACCGGTTGAGACGACGGAGCCTCCGCCGCCGATCACCGTCAGGAACTGTTCGTGGGCGGCGCGGTTGGCCTCGGCCCAGATCGCCTGGATCTGCGAGGTCGTCAGGGCTCGTTCCGCCACCTGCTGCGCGAGCTGGCGCAGACCGCCGGCGACGGGGCCGGCAAGCGCTCGCGCCTCGGGCGGGAGGGCCTTTTGCAGCTCCGCTTCGACGTCGACGTTGGCGTAGATCTGGGTGACGAGGAAGGTTGCGAGCTGCGTCTGGATCTCCTCGTCTTCGAGCAACTCGCTGCTCGTCTCAACCCAGTTGCCGGTGTTCATCGCCTGCCGGTTGACCCAGAACGAGAAGAGGGCGACGAAGGTCAGGACCGTGGCGGCCACCAGCAGCAGGGAGACCGTCTTGCGGTGCGGGCGCTGGCCCGCCGCGTTCATCCGATCGCCTTGCGCTGGTGGCTGGGTGTCATCTCATCTGCTTACGAGTTCACCTGACCGTCTTCGACGAGCAGCCTCTGCTTGGCCTGCTCGAACTCCGACTCCGAGAGCACTCCCTTGGAGCGCAGCCCGGCAAGCGTCTCGAGCTCACTGGCAGGTGAGCTGCCGGCCGCCTGGCGTATGTAGGTGTCGAGCTGTTGCTGAGCCGCGGCGGCTCTTTCCACCGCCCGCTCCTGCATCCCGCCGCCGCGGGCGATCAGGTAGATCAGCACGCCGAGGAAGGGAACGAGGAACAGCAGGAACGTCCACCCCGCCTTGCCCCAGCCCGAGACCGAGCGGTCGTTGAACAGGTCCCCGAACAGTGAGATCAAGACCCAGATCCAGGCTACGAACAGGAAGATCTCGAGAACCGTGAGCAGCGCGTGCCCGAGGGTGAAATCGGCAAGCGGGATCATCTAACCGCGTCCTCTGCGCTCCAGTTCACCGTTAGCTGGTAGATGATCACCGTGTCGAGGATGATGATCAGGAATGCCCAGAGCGGCGCTGCCGGGAACCAGACGATCTGGGCGATCGCGTTGAGGGCGACGAAGAAGATGCCCGCGACGCGCGCCGCTGAGTTCCCGGTGATCAGCCCCAGGCCGGTCAGCGCTACGACCGAGCCGAGGATCAGGTGAACCCAACCCCAGGTGGTTATGTCGAAGATCAGCGCGCCCTGTCCGCCGACCACGACGATTTCGTCGTTGAGGATTCCGGCCAGCCCCCAGAATGCGTCCAGGGAGCCGATGATGAACATCATCACACCGGCGAATGCGATCCAACCTGAGTACTCGCCTCCAACTGGACCTCGCGTAACTCGATCGGCCTCCATTGTGGCCTCCTTTCGCCAGACTTTCGGTCCGGCGATAGTTATTGGCCGATCAGGAGCACACTCCCCCCTACTGGCCACCCGGCCAAACGTAGACGGGAGAGGGGGCCGACGCAACCCTTCGGCACGTATGTTCAACAAACTGCAACAGGCCGGCGGCGAATTCAGGACGGTTCGTACTATGCGAGAGCGACAATTCCGACATTGACGCGGTGGAAGGTCCTCCCTCATCAGGCGCCCCGTAACGTAGGCGGAGCGATTTACGGTCTCGTCCTCGGCTCCTCGATCATCGCCGCCGCCAGCGCAGACCATCCACGGCAGGCGGGGCTCGTGGAGATCTACCTCTGCGTGACCGCGTCGGTCTTCTACCTGGCGCACGTCTACGCGCACGTCATCGGCGGCTGGATCGAAGGCGAGGCGCCGAGCTTCGCGGCCGTGCGGCAGCGACTTCGTCAGGAGTGGTCGATGGTCAGCGCTCAGCTGTTACCGGCGGCCTTGCTGCTGCTCGGGGCATTGGGTGTCGTCGACGGCCGAACCGCGATAACGCTCGCACTCGCCGCGGCGCTGTCCGAGCTGCTGGCCGGGGTCGCATACGCCTGCTGGAAGGCGCACGCGACGGCACGCCAAGCGCTCGCGTCGATGGTCACGGCCGCGGCCTTCGCGGTGATCGTGATCCTCCTCAAGATCTTCGTGCACGGCTGAGCGGTCTGCGCCGGGGGTAGGCTGCGACCGTGGCCAAGCGAGGAATTCTCGCCGTGCTGGCGGCGGCCCAGTTCCTGATGGTGCTTGACCAGGCGGTGATGAACGTGGCGATCTCGCAGCTCGTCGCCGACTTCGACACCACGGTGTCGACCATTCAGGCGGTGATCGCCCTCTACGCGCTGGTGATGGCCGGGCTGATGCTGACCGGCGGCAAGATGGGCGACCTGCTGGGGAGGCGCCGCGCGTTCAAGATCGGCCTCTGCATATACGCCGTCGGCTCCGGGCTCACCGCCGTTGCCTGGAGCGTGCCCTCGCTGGTGCTGGGCTGGTCGGTGCTGGAGGGGATCGGCGCGGCTCTGGTCCTGCCGGCGATGGTCGCCCTCGTGGCGGCCAACTTCGAGGGGCAGGAGAGGGCGGTCGCCTACGGCGTGCTGGGCGGCGTGGCCGGCGCTGGCATCGCGGTCGGCCCGATCCTCGGAGGCTGGGTGACGGCTGAGCTCACCTGGCGGCTCGTGTTCGCCGGAGAGGTGGTCGTCGCGATCGGCATCTTCCTCGGGACGCGCATGATCCGGGAGGCGCCTCGCGAGCAGGCACGCTCCGAACTCGATTGGGTCGGCAGCGTTCTCTCCGCGCTCGGTCTCGGCCTGGTCGTGCTGGGAGTGCTTCAGGCAAGCAATTGGGGCTGGCTTCAGCCGCGCAGCTCCCCGCTCGAGCCCTTCGGGTTCTCGCTGACGCCGTTCGTGGTCGCGGGCGGCGGCGTCCTGCTCGCCGTCTTCGTCGCGTGGGAGCGCCGCCGCGAGGAGCGCGGGCAGGACCCGCTGCTGCACCTGCGCCTGCCGCGCCTGCCCAGCCTGCGCGGAGGTCTCGCGATGCTGCTCGCTCAGAACCTGATCCTGATGGGGATCTTCTTCACCGTCCCGCTCTTCCTGCAGATCGTCCAGGGGCTCGACGCGCTGGAGACCGGCGTGCGGATGCTGCCGGCTTCCGCGGGCCTTTTCGCGAGCGCGCTCATCGGGTCCAGGTTGGCGAAGCGCTTTCCCGCGAAGACCCTCGTGCGGGTCGGCATCGCGGTGGTCTTCGCCGCCGTCCTTCTCCTGCTCGAGACGATCGAGCCCGAGCTGGACAACGCGACGTTCCTGCTCGGCATGGGCGTCCTGGGGGCGGGGATGGGGCTGATCGTCTCGCAGCTTGGGAACGTCGTGCAGTCGGCGGTCTCCGAGCGAGATCGCAGCGAGGCCGGAGGTCTGCAGAACACCGCTCAGCAGCTCGGCTCCTCGCTCGGGACGGCGTTCCTCGGGGCCGTCGTGCTGACCGGGCTCCTCGGCTCCTTCTCGGCGAACGTCGCTTCGAATCCCCGTATCGCGGACGAGGTCAAGGCGCAGGTGGAGACCCGCCTGAGCGCGGGCGGCAGCTTCGTCGCGGCCACCGAAGTCGAAGCGGCGGCGACGGAGGCCGGGCTCGATGGAGGGGAAGTCTCAGAGTTGGTGAGTGACTACGAGGATGCGCAGCTGCGAGCGCTGAAAGTCGCCCTGCTCTTCGCCGCCCTTCTCGTCCTCGCGTCCTTTTTCGCGACGCGGAACCTGCCGGGCCGCCGCTTCGACGAAATCGCGGGGCCGGACTAGATCCCCGCGGAGCGGAGCGGGGCGTTCGCGTCCGGTGAGGTCGCGAGCCTTAGTCGCGTGAGCTGGGCTCTGCCCGATCATCCCGGGATGCGGCGAGGAGTGCTCGTCCGCTCGGGCCTGCGCATCTTCGGCATCGCGCTGGGCATGCTGCTCCTCTACGCGGTCGTCCCCATTCCCGGTACCTCCGGAGCGGCAGCGCTTCTCGGCATGGCAGCCGGCCTCGTGCTCTTCCTCGTCCTGGTCGGCTGGCAGATCCACACCATCGTCCGGGCCGAGCACCCCGTGCTGCGCGCGGCCGAGGTCGTCGCCTTCGCGCTGCCGATGCTCGTCGTCGTCTTCGCCTTCACCTTTCTGACCATCTCTCGCGCCGACCCGCAGAGCTTCTCCGAGCCCCTCGGGCGCGTCGACGCCATGTATTTCACGGTCTCGACGGTCGCGACGGTGGGCTTTGGCGACATCACTCCGACCTCGCCCGGAGCGCGCACCGTCGTCACCTTCCAGATGCTCTTCGACCTGGCGCTGCTCGCCGGGCTGGTGCGATTGCTGGTCCTCGCCACCCGAACCGGGCTGCGCCGGCAAGAAGCCTAAAACGACCGCTGACCCCGCCGAGGGGTCAGTTCATGGAGCTAGCCGGACTCGAACCG
>DASWMG010000057.1:0-2686 GCA_036399875.1 Solirubrobacterales bacterium | reverse complement strand
GATCCCCTCCAGGCCGCGGGCGACGTCGAGGATCTTCTTCGCGTCCGGCTCGGCGTCGTAGGTGGCTTTCAGCTCCTGACCGGGCTTGAGGCATTCCTCGAAGGACGGATTGCGGCCAAGGATCGGCTCGGGGATCTGCTTGGCGAGGCGATCGCCGGTGCCGTAGTCGTAGCCGAGCACTCGCGCCGCGTCGCGGGTGGCGGCGCGAGGCGCCATCTTGCCGAAGGTGACGATCTGGGCGACCGACTCGCGACCGTATTTCTCGCCGACGTAGCGGATCACCCGCTCGCGGCCGCGCACCGAGAAGTCGATGTCGATGTCGGGCATCGATTTGCGGCCGGGGTTGAGGAAGCGCTCGAAGAGCAGGTCGTTGGCGAGCGGGTCGAGGTCGGTGATGTTGAGGCTGTAGGAGACGATCGAGCCGGCGGCCGAACCACGACCGGGGCCCACCGCGATCCCGTTCTCCTTGGCGTAGCGGATGAAGTCCCAGACGATCAGGAAGTAGGACGAGAAGCCCATCTCCTCGATGACGCCGAGCTCGAACTCGAGTCGCTCGACGGCCTCGGCCGGGGGCGGGTCGCCATAGCGCGCCCGCAAGCCTTCAGCGGCGATGCGGCGCAGCATCGCCTCCGGCTCGGAACCGTCCGGCGTCGGGTAGCGCGGCAGCAGCAGCTTGCCGAGCTCAATCTCGATCTCGCAGCGATCGGCGATCTCGACCGTGCTGGCGACCGCCTCGGGCCACTCGCCGAACGAGTCCGCCATTTCCTCGGAGCTCTTGAGAAAGAACTCGTTGGTGTCGAAGCTGAGCTTCGGCGCCTCCAGCGTCGACTTGGTCTGCACGCAGAGCAGAGCCGCGTGGTTGCCGAAGTCCTCGCGGCGGAGGTAGTGGACGTCGGCGGTGCCGACCAGCGGCCTGCCCAGGTCGCGGGCGTAACGGACGATCCCCTCGTTCGCCTTGTCCTGCTCGGGAATCCCGTTCTTCTGCACCTCGAAGTAGACCTGCTCGGGGCCGAAGGCCTGGACCAGGTCGTCGAGATGGGCCCGGGCGTCGTCGGGCCGCTCCTCGATGAGGCGGCGACAGAAGCGCGACTGCAGGCAACCGGTGAGGACGATCACGCCCTCGGCGTGGGCGGCGAGCAGCTCCATGTCGACGTTCGCCTTGCCGCGGGAGAAGCCCTGGAGGAAGCCGGCCGACGTGAGCTTGACCAGGTTGGCGAAGCCGGCGTCGTTCTCCGCGAGCAAAGTCAAGTGGTTGCGCTCGTACTTCGGCTTCTCCTTGACCGCCTCGACGTCATCGACCAAGTAGGCCTCGAGCCCGGCGATCGGCTTGATCCCGTGCTTCTTGCAGGCCTTGTAGAGGTCGACGGCCCCGTTCATGACGCCGTGATCGGTCAGCCCAAGCGCCGGCTGCCCGAGCTCCGCCGCCCGCGCCGCCATCGCGTCGATCTTGCAGGCGCCGTCGAGCAGCGAGTACTCGCTGTGGGCGTGGAGATGGACGGCGGTGGGCGTGCTCACGGCCAGGCGATGATGCCAAGCGGGCCGGACACTCTCCATAGCTCAAAGCCGCGCTTTGCGGCGTTTCTTCGCGACAACCCGTGGTCCATCCAGCAGGGTCGGCGGCTCGGCCACAGCTATAACCTATGTATGTGTGATGCCAACCCGACCGCCCGCTGTGTTTTCGCCCCACATTGTGATCGAGCCGGCCATTTCAACGTAATGGGTTGTACCGAGCAAAACACAAAGCCCTGCGTGATATGAAGCCGAAAGTGTCGTCAATTTAAAGTTCGCTATGAGCGCATGCTTGGCGCTTTCGGTAGTTGTGGTATAGGTGACACTCCCCGCTGTCTGTGGGGGGATTGTTATTTCACACTCGTCTCGTGTGATCGTGATCGCGCAGTTGAGATGAACTGTACCCGTGCCACCGCTTGTGAGTTCGAACACGTTTGTTCCACACGTCGCCGGAGCGTGAAACACCACTTTGTCTTCCCCCTGCTGGGCACCGTATGTGGCACATTTGTTGTAAGTCGGTCTGATCTGAATTGCCGTACTTGTTGTGGCTGCAGTGCCGTCAGTGTGCCGTGGTACACAACATGTGTGCACTCCTCAACGAGGCTGCTAGCTTTCGGATGGCCGGCTTCGTTTTGTATGTCATACACGAGAATGTGGTGCGGCGTGCCGATGGCCTCTGTTCCCTTGACTATGACGTGGTGCTCGACCACTTCAGAGGTGAAATGCCCATTCGTAAGTGCCAGGGCACTCGCTGCAGCAAATGCGCTGGCGACCGCCGCGACGGTGAGTGCCAATGCTCCAACTCCGATCTTCATCTTGTCCCCTTCCTCGTTAGGTGAAGAAGGGATACGCAAGACCCGTCAGGCACTCAAGCGATAAACGCTTGAGTCTCGGTTAAGCCGTCGAAAGTCCCTGCAAGGGGCGCGAGACGATCTTGCGCGCGCGCGGATCGGTGCGCGAAGGGGTCCGCTACCGCGCCTTCTTTCCCCCGCGCCCCTTGCCGCCCCCACACCCCGCCGCCTCCACCACCGGCCTAAGCCCCCGCCGCTTCCCGTTCTGAGCCCCCATGACCACCCTGGCCCTGTTGGTCGCAGAGCACAGGTTGGTGGAGTTGACGATCAGCCCCTTCTTGGCCCCCTGCATGCGCAGGACGACCTTGGTCAGGGGGGCGTCGGGG
>DASWMG010000056.1:0-5970 GCA_036399875.1 Solirubrobacterales bacterium | reverse complement strand
GTGCTCGCCGCCGTCGCCGGCTACTTCGCCGCGATCGGCGACGACTTCGCCGCGGCGATGTGCGTCGTCGCCGTGCTCGGCTCGCTGATGGTCTCCTACACGCGGGCCCGCGCCGAGGCGCTCGGAGTCGAGTGCAAGGTGGGGTTGGCAACTCGGCCCGTCCGGGTAGTGTTGCTTTCCATCGGCCTGGTCTTTGCCAAGGGCGCCGGACTCGTAGACGTTGAGTTGCTGGCCCCGGCGATCTACGCTATCGCGGCTCTGACCACGATCACGGCGGCCCAACGCGTATGGCACGTAAGGAACGAGCTGAGGGGAGACCCGCCCGGCGAGGCCCAGGGCCCGCCCGCCGACCTGTAACCGGCAGCCGCCGCAGGTGTCCTTTGCCGGCCATCCCGACCCATCTGCCAGCCAGCCCGACCCACAAGGAAGGACTTCGAGCTTCATGAGTGAGACCAACGGATTGAACGGCGCCAACGGCGCCGGCCGCCAGGACGAGAAGGTCCGCGTCGCCATCGTCGGCGTCGGCAACTGCGCCAACTCGTTCATCCAGGGCGTCCAGTACTACAAGGACGCCGACCCGGCGGAGGAAGTGCCGGGTCTCATGCACGTCGACCTCGGCGGCTACCACGTCCGCGACGTCGAGTTCGTCGCCGCCTTCGACATCGACGCCGAGAAGGTCGGCAAGGACCTCTCCGAGGCGATCTGGTCGGGCCAGAACGACACGATCAAGTTCGCCGAGGTGCCGAACCTCGGGGTCGAGGTCCAGCGCGGGATGACCCATGACGGGCTCGGCAAGTACCTGAAGCAGAAGATCACCAAAGCGCCGGGGGAAACCGCTGACGTGGTCAGCGTGCTGAAGGAGACCAAGGCGGACGTGCTGGTCTGCTACCTGCCGGTCGGCTCCGAGGAGGCGACCAAGTGGTACGTCGAACAGGCGCTCAAAGCGGGCGTCGGCTTCGTCAACTGCCTGCCGGTCTTCATCGCCCGCGAGGACTACTGGGACAAGCAGTTCCGCGACGCCGGGCTGCCGATCATCGGCGACGACATCAAGTCCCAGGTCGGGGCGACGATCGTCCACCGGCAGTTGGCGCGGCTCTTCCACGACCGCGGCGTGCGCATGGAGCGCACCTCGCAGCTCAACGTCGGCGGCAACATGGACTTCTTCAACATGCTCGAGCGCGAGCGGCTTGACTCGAAGAAGATCTCCAAGACCAACGCGGTCACCTCGATCATGGGCCACGAGCTGCCCGACGACCAGGTCCACGTCGGCCCCTCCGACTACGTGCCATGGCTCACCGACCGCAAGTGGGCGCACATCCGGGTCGAGGGCAAAGCCTTCGGCGACGTGCCGCTCAACGTCGAGCTCAAGCTGGAGGTCTGGGACTCGCCCAACTCGGCCGGCGTCGTCATCGACGCGGTGCGGATCATCAAGCTGGCGCTCAACAACGGCGTCGCCGGTCAGCTCGACGGGCCGTCGAGCTACCTGATGAAGTCGCCGCACACGCAGCGGCCCGACGACGAGGCGCGCGAGCAGACCGAGGAGTTCATCGCCGCGCACGCCAAGGGCAAGAGCCCGGCGCCCGGGGCGAGCATCTCGGCGTAGCGAGGAGCCCGCTTGGCGCGGGCTCCTATGCTTGCTCCAGTGTCGCCCGCCCCGCTCTCGATCGCGCAGGTCTCGCCTCACCGGCGGGGGACCGAGAACCGGGTCAACGAGTTCGTCCGCCGCGTCTCCGAGGAACTGGAGGCGCGCGGGCACGAAGTGCTGCGGATCGGCGCGGGCGATCCGGTCAAACGGCTGCTCAGCTCCAACGAGCTCGACGTCGTCCACGTCCACGACCCGTTCGCGCCGAGCGTCGCCTCGGCGGCTCTGCGCCACTCGTTCTCGCTCAACGTCGGCACCTTCCACGCGCCGCAGGAACGGCTCTTCTCGACCCAGGTGGCGCGGCCGCTGGTCGAGATCTTCTTCGGCCGGCTCGACGCGCGCACCGTCTCCAGCGAGGCGACCGGGCGCGCGCTGGAGCGCTACTTCCCCGGCTCCTACGAGCTGATCGAGCCGGGCGGCGGCGAGCGCGACTGGGCGCGGGTGGCAGCCGAGCTGGAGGAGGTCTACCGGCGGCTGCTGGCGCGCCGCCACGACCCGGCCGGGGATCCGGAGGTGAGGGCGCGGATCGCCGAGCGGCCGCTGATCGAGGTCGACCTGCACATGCACACCGACCACTCGCCCGACTGCGCGACGCCGGTCGAGGTGCTGCTGGAGACGGCGCGCGACCGTGGCCTCGACGCGATCGCCATCACCGACCACAACGAGGTCTCCGGGGCGCTGGAGGCGCGCCGCATCGCCGAGGGCATGGGCGACATCAAGGTGATCGTCGCCGAGGAGGTGAAGACGGCCGAGCAGGGCGAGGTGATTGGGCTCTTCCTCGAGGAGAAGATCCCCAAGGGGCTGACGATGGCGGAGACGATCGCCGCGATCCGCGAGCAGGGTGGCCTCGTCTACGTCCCGCATCCCTTCGACCGCTTCCACTCGGTGCCCGACTACGAGCACCTGCTCGACATCGTCGAGGAGATCGACATCCTCGAGGTCTTCAACCCCCGCGTGGCGCTAACCACGTTCAACGAGGAGGCCGAGCGCTTCGCCCGCAAGTACCGGATCGTGCCGGGGGCGGGTTCCGACAGCCACGTCGCCCAGGGGCTGGGCAGCGTGCGGACGCGGATCCACGACTTCGAGGGGCCGGCCGAGTTCCTCGAGGCGATGCGCGACGCCGACATCACCCGCAAGCACAAGAACCTGGTCTACGTGCAGGCGCTGAAGCTGCTGCAGACGACGGGACGGCCGAAGGCGCCGAAACGCAGCGTCCCCGACGCCAAGCCGGTGCGCGGCGGGCGGCCGCGGCGCGAAAGGCGGCGCGCGCTCTGACCCAGTCACCGCAAAATTTCCTCGCAAGGAGCGAAGGCAAGAGCTGATGCAGGGAGGCGGCGCTAGAGGAGCCGCGCCGGGCTCGTCAAAGAGATCGGCCAGCGTGCCGGCCACCGACGACGAGATCCGCGAGAAGTACCTCGAGCGGGCGATCCGCGAGCTCAATCGGCTCACCCACGAGCTGCAGGAGTGCAAGCACTGCCCGCGCGGCAAGCTGATGCCGGTGCTGGGCTCGGGTCACCCCCAGGCGGACGTCTTCATGCTCAAGCACGCGCCGGGCGTGGCGGAGATCGAAGAGGGCGTCGCCTTCTACGGCCGCCCCGGCAACGCCCTGATGAAAAGCTTCAAACGGCTCGGGATCGACCCGCTGGTCGTCTACGGCACCCTCTGCGTCAAGTGCCCGATCGCCGAGCCCGACCTGGCGCCGGAAGAGTGCGTCCGCCGCCTGGTCGAGGAGATCGCGATCGTCCAGCCCAAGATCCTCGTCGTGATGGGCGAGCCGGCGCTGCGGGTCCTCAACCAGCTCGAAATCCCGCTCTCGCGCCCGGTCGAGCAGCGCGAGGGCGAGGTTCAGGCCTTCACCCCGACCGTCGACGCCCTCTACACGCCCGACATCGACGACTCGCTCGACGAGGAGGGCGCCAAGCAGCGCTTCTGGCGCTCCTTCAAGACGCTCGGCGAGTGGTACGAGGATCTGCCGCCGTACTAGGCGGTGCGAAGAGGCGGGGAACCCCTCTCCCGAAAACCGTTGCGCAGCTGTGACGCGGTGATGGGTTCGGAGGTGGTCCCTTGAGTTTCCGTGAGAGGGGTTCCCCGCCTCCCCTCACGGCGCGGCCGCGGCGGCAAGTGCGGTCATCGGCTCGACCCTGGCGCTGGCGAGGCCGCGGACGACGATCATGTCGAGCGCGGTGTAGGCGGCGAGCTGTTGCTGGGCCGACTCCGCGTCCGAAGCGGCGACGCCAACCGTGCCCTCGGGCTCGCCGAGGCGGGCGAAGTGGTTGCGGTAGCCGTCGTGGAGGTCGCGGTAGAAGGACTCCTCCTTGGCGAGGCGGGCGGCGGCGTCCTCGCCGACGGCGGTGCGGACGTAGCCGAAGACCGGCGGGGTGTCGCGCCCGGCGTCACGCGCGCCCTCCTCGACGCGCGCGCGGGCGTCCGCGGCGAAGCCGGGCGTCATCCAGTTGAAGAAGACGCCGTCGAACTCGGCTCCTGCGAAGGCGCACATCTTGGGACCCATCGCGGCGAGGACGAGGCGCACGCCGGGCAACCGCTCGCGCAGCTCGGGCAGGACCTCGCGCATCCGCGTCAGCGGCTTCTTCGAGAAGCCGGCGCCGACGCCCAGCCAGAGTCGCGCCGGGTCTAGCCCGAGCCGCTCGACGTCGGCGGCGATCTGCTCGGGCGGGGTGCGGTCGATCGCGATCACGGCGACGCCGAGGTCGACCTCGGGCGCCGCGGCGGCGAACTCGGCCAGCGTCTCCAGCCCCTTCGCGCCCGGGTGGTCGTTCGACCACATCGAGGCGTAGCCGAGCTCCGCGCAGCGCGCCGCCAGCGGCCGCGCCACCTCGGCATCCAGCCCCGCCGCCACTCCAAACCCTCGGCTCACGAGCCCAGCCTATGCGACGCTGCCACGGGCCACGATCCACCGGGTTCGCTGGCCCGTCAGCTCGCCGATTCGCTCGAAGTCAGCGTCGTAGTGGAGGACGACGAGCCCGGCGTTCTCCGCGCAGGCGGCCACGAGCAGGTCGGGCAGAGTGACGGTCCGGTGCTGGGAGCGCTCGGCGAGCATCGCCTGCACTTCCAGCGCACGCCCCATGCATGCCTCGTCGATTGGCGCTCGTGGCATGCCCTGTAGCGCCTCAGACAGGGCGCGGTAAGTGGCGCGGCTGGCGGCGCTGTAGAGCAGCTCCAAGTCGACGATCCCGCAGGTGGCGATCTCACCGGCGAGCAGGAGCGGCTCGAGCGCCTCGCGAACCTCGGGCCGTGTCTCGCGCCTGGTCAGCGCGCTCTTGTCGGCGAGGAAGGTCGCCAACTCAGCGCCAGGCGCCGGACATCGTGTCCGGATCGTCCAGCTCCAGCGCTCCGGGGCGGAAGAGCACCTCTACCAGCGCTTTGCGCTGACGCAACCTGACGACTTCAGAGAGAGCAGCGTCGACGGTGTCGGTGAGAGTCGTGGTTCCGAGGATCTCTTTCGCCGCGTCGACCTTGCTCGTGTCGATCTCGAAGGACGTCTTTCGCCGGGGGGCAAGAACCATGCTGGGAGGATAGCGAAAAAGAGGGAAAGAGATAGCAACTTCGGCGCTATCCGCTATCTCTCCAGCAGCGCCACGCACTCGATATGCGGGGTCTGCGGGAACATGTCTACCGGCCTCACGCGGCGGAGCGTGTAGCCCGCCTCGACCATCTGGGCGGCGTTCGGCGCCAGCGTCGTCGGGTTGCAGGAGACGTAGACGATCCGCTTCGCCTCGCACTCGAGGATGCGGCGCACGATCTTCTGCGAAAGGCCGGCGCGGGGCGGGTCGACGACGACCGTGTCGGGCTTGCCGGCCTCCTCGATCAGCGGACGCAGGCCGGTGCGGGCGCTGCCGACGCGGAAGTGGGCGTTGGCGATCCCGTTGCGCTCGGCGTTGCGCTCGGCGTCGCCGATCGCCTCGGGGACGATCTCGATGCCCCAGACCTCCCCGGCGCGCCGCGCCATCGTCAGCCCGATCGTGCCGATCCCGCAGTAGAGGTCGAAGACGCGCTCGCCGCCGCTCAGCCCGGCGTACTCGGCGGCGACGCCATACAGGCGCTCCGCCATCTCGGTGTTGGTCTGGAAGAAGGCGCCGTGGGACATCTCGAAGCGCAGGCCGCAGAGCTCCTCGCGCAGGTACTCCTCGCCGAGGATCCCTGTCGGACCCTCGCTCGACCCAGAGTCCCCCTCGACGATCGTGTGGGCGTCCACCGGCGGCTTCGGAAAGCGCTCCGGCGCGGTGACGAGCCGCGTCTGGATCTGGCCGGTGCGCCGTCCCTCGCGCACGACCAGGTTGCGCAGGACCCCGCGGCGGGCGCGGCGGTCG
>DASWMG010000055.1:0-2484 GCA_036399875.1 Solirubrobacterales bacterium | reverse complement strand
GATCCCCTCGAGGCCGGCGTGCAGCATCCCCGCGAAGCAGAGGTAGGGGTTACAGGCGGGGTCGGGGCAGCGCAACTCGGCGCGGGTCGCGCCCTCCTTGCCGGGGTGGTAGAGCGGCACCCGGATCAGCGCCGAGCGGTTGCGACGCGACCAGGCCAGGTAGACCGGCGCCTCGTCGCCGGGAACGAGTCGCTTGTAGGAGTTGACCCCCTGGGCGAAGAGCGGCGATATCTCGCGCGCATGGCGAAGCTGGCCGGCGATGAACGCCTTCGCGGTCGGCGAGAGGAAGTACGGGTCGTCGGCGTCGAAGAAGGCGTTCTTGCCGTCTTTGGCCAGCGACTGGTGGACATGCATGCCGGAGCCGTTCTCGCCGAAGAGCGGCTTCGGCATGAAGGTGGCGTGCCAGCCGTACTTCATCGCGTACTCCTTGACGACGATCCGGTAGGTCATGCAGTCGTCGGCCATCGCCAGCGCGTCCTTGTAGCGCATGTCGACCTCGTGCTGGGAGGGGCCGACCTCGTGGTGGGCGTACTCGACGTGAATGCCCATCTTCTCCAGCGCGAGGATCGTCTCGCGGCGCACGTCGGAGCCGGCGTCGAGCGTCGTCAGATCGAAGTAGCCGCCCTCGTCGAGAACCTCGGGGACGCCGCCCTCCGGCTTGGCGGAGCGGAAGTAGAAGTACTCGAGCTCGGGGCCGATGTTGTAGGCGTCGAAGCCGAGCTCCTCGGCCCGTTTGAGGGCGCGGCGCATGATCCAGCGGGGGTCGCCCTCGTAGGGCTCGCCGCCCGGCACGCGGACGTCGCAGAACATGCGCGCGACCGCGTTGCCCTCCTCCGGCCGCCACGGGATCAGCGCGAAGGTCGAGGGGTCGGGCATCGCGATCATGTCCGACTCCTCGATCGGGTTGAAGCCGGTGATCGAGGAGCCGTCGAAGCCCATCCCGCCCTCGAAGGCGTCCTCCAGCTCGGAGGCGTTGATCGAGAAGCTCTTGAGCTGGCCGAGCACGTCGGTGAACCAGAGCCGGACGAAGCGAACGTCGCTCTCCTCGACGATCGCCTGGACGTCGGCGGCGCTGCGCGGACTCTCTGCCATCGCGGCAACGATAGGCGAAGCGGCCGCAGCGGGTGCTCTCTGCGCGTGTTGCGGGTAAATAGAGCCGGTCCGGGCGCTTGCGGACCGCTCAACAATTCGCTATAACTTACTTCACGTAAGTAAGCGGCTAAAAGTAAAGTAAAGCCAATTTAAAGGCTCTGTAAAGCGAAATAGGGCCAAAGGCGGGATCAAGGTGACGGTAAAAACCGCAGTCAGCAGATTCCAGATCCACGACGAGTTGACGGCTCCCGACGAGAGCGCTCCTCTGATCAAGAGCATCCAGGCGGCCGGCGGCGCGGTGACGAAGTTCGTCGGGGTGCTCGCTGGAGCGCCCGCCGTGCTGCGCGCCTACACCCGGATGCGTTCCGAGCTGCGCGGTGGCGTCCTCCCCCGGGCGACCCGCGAGCGGATCGCCCTCGCGGTGGCCGAGTACAGACACGACAGCTACAGCATCGCCCAGCACGCCAAGTCGGCGCGCCACGCCGGCCTCGGGCTGGACGAGGTCTCGCGGGCCCGTAGCTTCACCTCGGGCGACCCGCGCGAGGCGGCGCTGCTCGCCTACCTGAAGGCAACCATCGAGGCGGACGGCTATCCGCCCCACCACCTCCACGAGGAGGCGCGTGAGATCGGCTGGAGCGACGAGGAGCTGCTCGAGGCGGTCGCGCACCTGGCGCTCAACGAGTTCCAGAGCCTGATCGCGGCGGCCGCGGCGCTGCCCAAAGACCAGGCGACGCCCAAAGTTCTGCCCTCGGTGGCTTAGCGCGAGCGGCTAGTCGAGCACCACGGTCGCGGTGTAGAGAAGCCGCGCCGTGGTGTAACGGCAGCCGTAGGCGGCGCGGGTGCCGAGGCGCTCGTGCGGTTCGCCCTGGCGGACATCGGTGGTGTCGGTGCAGGCGCCCTCTTCGCGGCTGGCCCGCCAGACGTTGTTCGCCGAGAGATTCTGGGCAAAGGCCGGCGCCCAGGTCGGAATCGTGATGCCGACGATGTCGCCCTTGAGCACCCGCAACGAGGTGCCGAAGCGCACCGTCTCCCCCAGGAACGGGGTCAGGACCTGGATCGCGCTCTTGCCTCGCAGGTTGTAGCGGGGCGGCTGCGTTCCGGGAACGCGGCGCAGGATCGCCAGCTGCGCCTGCGGCGGCATGCCGAAAAAGCCGTTGAAGAAGGTGCGCTGCTGGTTGGTCGGCTGGGCGAGCGTCAGCGTCCACGACTTGACGACGCCGTCGTCGGGGACCAGGAAGGGCAGGTCCGATTGGCCGGTGCTGACCTGGAAGCCCGTCGTGCTGCCGACGGCCTGGCAGGGCGAGTCGGGGCAGGAGGGATCGGGCAGGCTGGCGGTCTCGCCGAGCACCACCGTCGTGCGCGGCTTGGCGGCGCTCGCCGGCCCGGCCGCGA
>DASWMG010000054.1:0-2229 GCA_036399875.1 Solirubrobacterales bacterium | reverse complement strand
CTCGACCGTGTCGGCCCCCTCCTCCTGCAGCTTGTAGGCGCGCAGCTTGTTGAGCAGGCCGATGCCGCGCCCCTCCTGGGAGAGGTAGAGCAGGACGCCGCGGCCCTCGCGCTCGATCATCGCCAGCGCCGCCTCGAGCTGCTCGCCGCAGTCGCAGCGCATGCTGTGGAAGACGTCGCCGGTCAGGCACTCGCTGTGGACGCGGACCAGCACGTCCTCGGCGCCGTCGACCTCGCCCTTGACCATCGCGACGTGGTGTTTCTCGTCCACCAGCGAGCGGTAGCCGACGGCGCTGAAGTCGCCGAAGGCGGTCGGCAGCGCCGTCGCGACGACCCGCTCGACCAGCTTCTCGGTGCGGCGCCGGTAGGCGATGAGGTCGGCGACCGTGACCATCTTCAGGTCGTGCTTTCGGCAGTAGGGAATGAGGTCGGGAACGCGCGCCATGGTGCCGTCGTCGTTCATCACCTCGCAGATGACGCCGGCTGGGATCAGCCCGGCGAGACGGGCCATGTCGACGCTCGCCTCGGTGTGACCGGTGCGCTCCAGCACGCCGCCGTCTTTGGCGCGCAGCGGAAACATGTGGCCGGGGACGACGATGTCGCGCGGCCCCGTGCTGGGGTCGATCGCCACCTGGATCGTGTGGGCGCGGTCGTGGGCCGAGATGCCGGTGCTGACCCCCCCGGCCGCCTCGATCGTCACCGTGAAGGCGGTCTGCAGGGGTGCCTCGTTCTTGGCCGCCATCAGGTTCAGCCCAAGCTGCTCGCAGCGCTCGGCGGTCAGCGCGAGGCAGATCAGCCCGCGCGCCTCCTTGGCCATGAAGTTGATCGCCTCGGGGGTGGCGAACTGAGCCGCCATCACCAGGTCGCCCTCGTTCTCGCGGTCCTCGCCGTCGCAGACGACGACCATGCGGCCGGCGCGGATCTCCTCGATCGCCTCCTCGATCGTCGCGAAGGGGCTCTTGCCCGTTGCGCGCTCGACCTGCTCTTTCTCCGACGCCTCCGCCATCCGACTCACGTGCGCTCCTTTCCGGCCAATGGTCCCATGATCCGCTCCACGTACTTGGCGACCACGTCGCACTCGACGTTGATCTTGCGCCCCGGCGTCGCCTCTCCGAGGGTCGTGCGCTCCAGCGTCTCGGGGATCAGCGAGACCTCGGCCCAGTCGTCGCCGAGGGCCGCGACCGTGAGGCTGACGCCGTCGAGCGCGATCGAGCCCTTGTCGATGACGTAGCGGCTGAGCGCGGCCGGCAAGCCGACGCGCAGGCGCTTGGCGAAGCCGTCGTCGGCGAGCGAGACGACCTCGCC
Source organism: Solirubrobacterales bacterium (assembly GCA_036399875.1). Lineage (GTDB taxonomy): Bacteria > Actinomycetota > Thermoleophilia > Solirubrobacterales > 70-9 > VRUE01. The sequence goes on along the minus strand of DASWMG010000054.1, from coordinate 925 downwards.
CACCCCGTCCACGTGGCCCTGGACGATGTGACCTCCGAGACGGTCCGAGGCGCGCATCGCCAGCTCCAAGTTGACGGCGGCGCCCTGCTCCAGCCCGCCCAGCGCCGTCACCTCCAGCGTCTGGTTCATCGCCTCGGTCTCGAAGCCCGGGCCGCCGACCTCCGTCGCGGTCAGGCAGACGCCATTGACCGCGACGGAGTCGCCGGGCCGCACCTCGGCGGCGAGCGTGGTGGCTATCCGCAGGCGGGCACCCTCGGAGCCTCGCTCCACCGACTCGATGCGTCCGACGTCCTGTACGAGGCCGGTGAACATCACCACTCCCGAAAGCGGGTCACGACGAGTTGGTCGTCGGCGTTGGGATCGATGGGGTCGAGACGGTTGCCGCCGGCGAGGAGGACCGGCGCGACGAAGACGCGCGCTTCGTCCACCTGGCCGGCCGCGGCGAAGGCGGCGGCGAGGGTGCGGCCGCCCTCGAGGAAGAGGTTGGTGATCCCCCGGCGGCCGAGCTCAGCGAGCGCGGCCTCGATCGAGTCGGCGACGAGGAGCTCGGCGCCCGCGGAGCGGAGCGCCTCCGTGCGGTCGCGCTCGGCCTCGGCGGAGACGACGACGACCACCGGGGAGACGTCGAGCGTGCGCACCAACTGCGAGTCGCGCGGCAGTCGGGCGCCGCGGTCGAAGACGACGCGCGTCGGCTGGCGCACCTCCGTTCCGGCGCGGGCGGTGAGGAGCGGGTCATCGGCGAGGACGGTGCCGATGCCGACCGCGATCGCGTCGCTTTCGGCGCGCCAGCGGTGGACGAGGGCGCGGCTGCGCTCGCCCGAGATCCAGGGCGACTCGCCCGGCGCCGTCGCGGTGTGGCCGTCGAGCGAGATCGCCATCTTCAGGACGACGTGCGGCTGGCCGGTCCGTGCGTGCTTGCGGAAGG
>DASWMG010000053.1:0-1604 GCA_036399875.1 Solirubrobacterales bacterium | reverse complement strand
CAACCGGCTGCTCCGCGCCGAGTTCGTCGCCGACCTCTCCCCCCGCTCGATCACGCAGACCGGGATCGCCGCCGCCACCGAGCTGGCGCGGCGCCTCGAGGTAGACGCCCACCACGTCATCACCGGCCACACCCATCGCGGCGGCCCGGGCGAGGAGGACGCCGAGTGGGAGCTGCCCGGCGGCGGGCGCCTGCACAACACGGGCAGTTGGGTCTTCGCCTCGGCCTTCCACCGGCCCGGCACGCCACCCAGCCCCTACTGGCCGGGGACCGTCACCTGGCTTAACGACGACGGCCCGCCGCGCCGGGTGCGGCTGCTGCTGGGACGCAGCCGCGACGAACTGCGCGCGATCACGCGGCGGCTGGCGCCCGCCGGCTAGCGCTCAGCCAGACCGCAACCACTCGGCGACGATGCCGCCGATCTCCTCGCCCGCGTCCTCCTGCAGGAAGTGACCGGCGCCCTCGATCGGGCGCGGCGGCGGGAAATTGAGCCGCTCCGAGACCCGCTCGCCGACCGAGAACGGCAGCACCGGGTCGGAGTCGGCCCAGAGGACGAGCGTCGGCCGCTCGTCGTCGCGCAGCGCGTCGGCGACGCGCCGTCCCTCGGCCGCGCCGGGCGCCTCGGGCTCGGTCGGCATGATCAGCGGGAAGGCGCGGGTGCCGGCCTTCGACTCCGGCGTCGGGTAGGGCGCCTCGTAGGCGGCCGTCACCTCGTCGCCGGGGTCCTTGGCGCAGCCGCCCCGCACGAGGAAGCCGACCGGCACGTCGGGGTTGTCGCGGACGTAGTCGCGGAATTTGAGCCAGGTCTCGCTCATCTGCTGCTGGCCGGTGAAGGGCCCGGTCTCCATGATCACCAGGCGCGAGAAGCGGTCCGGGTGCTCGACCGCGAGTCGCAGGCCAATCGGGCCGCCCCAGTCGTGGCAGACGGCGGTCGCGTCGCGGACGTCGAGCCTCTCCAGCAGCGTCGCCATGGTCTCGACGTGGCGGTCGTACGTGTACCAGTCGAGGTCGGTGGGCTTGTCGGAGCGGCCGAAGCCGGGGTAGTCGGGCGCGATGCAGCGGAAGCCGGCGTCCCGTACCGGCGGGATCACCTTGCGCCACAGGAACGACCAGGTCGGCTCGCCGTGGAAGAAGACGACCGGCTTGCTCTCGCCCTCGTCCAGGTAGGCGATCCGCAGCCCGTCGACCTCCTCGTAGCGCGACTCGAACGGGAAGTCCGGCAGGCCTTCCAGCCGCTCCTCGGGGGTTCTGACGAAGTCGACGCTCATTGGCTGGCGAGCCAGCCTAGGCGATCCGCCGCTCGAAGGTCTTCTCGAGCCGCTTCTCGTCCTCCTCGCCGGCGATCGTCTTGTCGAGCCGCACGATCGCCTCGCGTCCGTCGAGGCGGACCGTCCCCACCTGGTTGTCGAAGTACGGCCCCTCCAGGCAGCGCCAGCGGATGCCCGGGTCGGGGGCGCCGCTCAGCTTCGCCAGGCTCCGCGTGAAGAGCTCGGCCCCGCGGGTGAAACCGGCCTTGACGACCCGCCGCTCTTTGTCGTCGAGGGGATTGCGGTAGGGCGAGCAGACCGCCTGCACGACTCGGCTCTGCATGCCGACGTCCTTGTG
>DASWMG010000052.1:0-6073 GCA_036399875.1 Solirubrobacterales bacterium | reverse complement strand
GATCGATTTCGCCGTGCAGAACCCCGTCGCAGAACCGCAGCCCCTCGGCACAGGCGCGATCGGGTTGCTCCATCTGGTCCCAGTCGCGGTAGAGGCTTTCCTCGTCGTAGCGGTCGGCCATATGTCCCCTCCGTCCTTTCGAACCGCAACTATACCGCAGTTTAAGAGTTATAAAAGCACCATATGAGGTGCTTAAAGACGCCAGCTTTTCGGCAATTCGTGTATGCTGCCCCGGTGCCGCCCGCCTCCCCCGGTCAACAGCCCCTGCAACGGAGTCCGTCGGGACCTCCGGTTAGGTTCGGTCTACGATGAGCGGCCGAAGGGAGAGGAAACCGGTGCTTTCTCGCCCTTCCCGAACAACCTTCGAGGCGCGCGCGGGAGCGGTCGGGTAATGGCCGCCACGAGGGCTCACCGGCGCCGCCGTCGCCGCAAGGGGATGGGCAGGGACGACCTCAGGCGTCACTTGGCCCCGACCGCGACGATCCGGGAGCGGGTGGAGGGCCTGCTGGCCGTCGGACTTTCGGCGGCTGAGCTCTCCGAGGTCACCAGGACCACCGAAAGCACGGTCCGAAACTGGGTTGCCGGCGACACCGAGCCACGTCCCGACGCGGAGATGGCGCTGGACTACCTGCGGGCCGTCGCCAAGGCCCTGCTCGACGGCGGTATGGCCCCCGACCGGGCGCTCCGCTGGCTGATGAGCCTCGACCCCGACCGTTTCGGCACCGAACGCCCGATAGACGTTCTTCGCACGACTCCGATGCGGGTCCTCTCGGCGGCGCTCGACGTCACGCTGGACGAGCCCGGCGTGGTCGTCTAGCCCGCGGGCGGCGCTACCCGCACGCTGCGCGACGAGGGCCTGCCGGCCGCTCACCCCTAAGCACGGTCGAGCGTCGCGAGCAGGGCGGCGACTCGCCGCTCGATCTCGTCCCTCGTCGCCCGCACCTCCTCGAGCGGCTGGCCCTTCGGATCGGGCAGGTCCCAGTCGAGGTAGCGCTTGCCCGGGATGTAGGGGCACTCATCGCCGCAGCCCATCGTCACGACGACGTCGGCCCACTCGGCGTCGGCATCGGAGAGCCGGCGCGGCGTGCGGTCGCCGAGGTCGGTCCCCAACTCGCGCATCGCCTCGACCACCTCGGGATGGACGCGCTCGGCGGGCGTCGTGCCGGCGGAGCGCGCTTCGTGGCGCCCGCCGGCGACGCGCACGAAAAGCGCCTCGCTCATCTGCGAGCGGCCGGCGTTGTGGAGGCAGACGAAGAGGACGCGCGCCATGCCGCGATCATCGCGCAGCACCGGCCCAAACCGTCCGCGCGCGTCTCTACCTTGGCCGCACGATGTTCCAGGAGTCGCTGACCGACACGGACGGGCGGCCAGTCGTCGCGGAGCCGGCCCCTACCGTGGCGGAGTCGCCGCAGGCGGACGCCGTGCGGGTGCCGCTTCGCGAGCTGCAGGACGGTGGCCAGGTCAGCGGCGTCTACGCGGTGCGCGAGCGGGAGTTGCGCCGCCGCCGCAACAACGGCGCGCCGTGGCTGCGGCTGGTTCTCTGCGACACGAGCGGCAGCGCCGAGGCGGTCTGCTGGGAGGAGGCCGAGGCGCTCTACGACCTCGCCGTTCCCGGCACCGCCGTCTTCGTCAGCGGCTGCTTCGAGATCAGCGAGCGCTGGGGATCGAAGATCAAGATCGCGTCGCTGCGCGCGGCGGCCGACGGCGAGTACCTCGCCGAGGACCTCATCGCCGGCTCGCACGTCCCCTTCGAGCGGCTCGAGGGCGACCTGCGCGAGCTGCTCGCCACGGTCCAGGACCCGCAGCTCGCCGACCTGCTCGACCGCTTCTTCGGGCCGCGCTCTGAGATCTGGCGCCGCTTCCGCGACGCGCCGGCCGCCAAGACCTACCACCAGGCCTATCGGCACGGCCTCCTGGAGCACACCGTCTCGGTCGCGCAGGCGGTCAGCGCCGCCTCCGGCTTCTTCCCGGGCATCGACCGCGAGGTCGCGGTGACCGGCGCGCTCCTCCACGACATCGGCAAGATCGAGGCCTACAACGACGACCCGTTCGCGATCGACCTCACCGACGCCGGCCGCCTCCAGGGCGAGATCCCGCTCGGCTACTACCGGGTGCGGCGCCAGATCGAGGACATTCCCGGCTTCGACCCCGCCCTCGCCGAGGCCGTCCTCCACATCATCCTCAGCCACCACGGCTCGCTCGAACACGGCTCGCCGGTCGTGCCGGCGACGCGCGAGGCCGTCCTCGTCCACATGATCGACAACCTGGGCGGCCGGCTCGGCAGCTTCGACCGGCTCGAGCGCGAGCTGCGCGACGGCGAGTCCTGGTCGGGCTTCGACCGCGCGCTTTCCGGCTCGGCCTACTTCGCCCGCCGCCAAGCGGCCTAGAGCCGGCCTCGGAACCCGGCAAATAGCGGCTTTAAGCCCGCCGCAGGGGGGAGCCTTCCAGCCCGTCCTCACTATTCTGGGCACAGTGGCGAAGGACACCGAGAAGCTGATCCGCCAGCTCTCTCTGATCTCTTTCTTGATGGCGCAGGGCCGGCCCGTGTCGGCCCTCGAGATCAAGCGGGAAGTCGAGGGCTACAGCGACATGAACGACGACGCCTTCGCGCGCCGCTTCTACGCCGACCGCGCCGAGCTGGAGAGCCTCGGCATCCAGCTCTCGGTCGAGAAACCCGGCGAGGGCTTCTTCGAGGCCGAGCTCTACTCGCTGCCGCCCGAGAACTTCTACCTCGACGCGATCGAGTTCACCGACGACGAGCTGGCCGCGCTGAGCACGGCGCTCTCGCTGCTGACCCAGGGCGAATTCGCCTACGCCGAGCCGCTGCGGCTGGCGCTGCAGCAGGTCGCATGGGGCCACCCGAACCCCCTCAGCGAGGGCGAGGGCGCGCCGGTCGAGATGGCGATGACCGCCTCGGCGGGCGGCCGCGAGCTGTCCCAGCGGCTCTCCAAGATCGAGACGGCGATCTCGCGCCGCAAGACCATCGAGTTCACCTACTACACGATGGAGCGCGACGAGACCGAGAAGCGCAAGGTCGATCCCTACCACCTGGTCTTCCGGGGCGGGCAGTTCTACCTGATCGGCCACGCCCACGAGCGCGACGCGGTGCGCGTCTTCCGTCTCTCGCGCATCCAGGGCAAGGTCGGCTACGCGACCAAGGCCGAGCACGACTTCTCGCCGCCCGAGGACTTCGACCGCCGCGACTACGGCGGCCGCGCCGACTGGCAGCTGGGGGAGATCCAGGGCCGCGCCCGGATCTTCCTGCGCGACCGGATCGCCTGGCTGGTCGAGCGCGACTACGGCGCCTACGGCGAGCTGCGGCCGGCCAAGAAGTCCGACGACGCGCCCGGCAAGGGGACGATCTTCGAGACCGACTACGCCTCGCCGCGCGAGCTGATCGCGTGGGTGCTGCGCTGGCGCCAGAACGCGGCGGTGCTCGCCCCCGACGAGCTGCGCGCCGAAGCCGAGGAGCGCCTCGACCTGCTGCACCGCCGCCACGTCAACGGCTTCGAGCCGGCCGCCACGGTCGAGCGGCCACTGCGCGAGGCGCCGCGCCGCTCGCGCTCCAACGGCCGCGGCGAGGCGGCGATCCGGCCCGAGCGCTTCGCCCGCCTCGTCACCCTGGCCGGCCTGCTGATCGACGCCGCCAAGCGCAGCGAGCGGCTGCGGGTCGGCGAGCTGCGCGACCGGCTGGAGCTGACCGACGAGGAGCTGCGCGAGGACATCGACCTGCTCAACGTCGTCAACTTCGGCGGCGGCACCTACGTCCTCTACGCCGAAATCCAGGGCGACGAAATCGAGGTCGACTCCGAGCCCTACGGCGACAACTTCGCCCGTCCGGCGCGGCTGTTGCCGCTGGAGGCCAAGGCGCTGGTGGCGGCGATCGACCTCTTCGGCGACCACCTGCCGCAGGGCGGCCTGCGCAGCGCCCGCGAGAAGATCGTCGCGGCGCTCGGCCACGACCCCTCCGAGGAGGGGCTGGAGATCGCCATCGGCAGCGGCGGCGACGCCAAGATCGCCCGCGTCGTCAACGAGGCGATCGCGGGTCGCCGCATCCTCGAGCTCGACTACTACAAGGAGAACGAGGACACCTTCACCAAGCGCAGCGTCGAGCCGTACCGGCTCGAGAACGGGCGCGAGGGCTGGTACGTCGAGTGCTACGACCTCAAGCGCGAGGACGTGCGCCACTTCAAGCTCGACCGGATCAAGGGAGCGACGCTGGCCGCGGAGACGTTCGAGCCGCGGCCCGAGGTCGAAGAGCTGGCCGGCGTCGAGGGCTGGATGACCGACGGCGAGGTGCCGACCGCCCAGGTCGCGCGCGTCTGGGTATCGCCCGAGCGCGCCCGCTGGCTGCGCGAGGAGCGCACGGTGGTCGAGGAGCTGGAGGACGGCGCCGTCGTCGTCGAGCTGCCCTACGCCGGGACGTCCTGGCTGGTGCGCGAGATCCTGCGCGGGGCCGGCGACCTGGTCGTGCTCGAGCCCGACGAGGCGCGCGAGGCGATCGCCAAGGAAGTCGCGGTGGCGAGCCCGTCCCGGTAGGGCTTCCACTTAACTTTTTTTGAAGATCGTCGGAGGCCGTCCGAGGATGTCGGCGCAAAAAAAGTACAAGACGTTCCAGCCCTACCGAGACGGGCTCTGACGTGGAGCTAGCGCCTGGTCATGAGGAGATTCTTCGGATCGTGGCGCCCAATCCGGGGCCGATGACCGGGGAGGGGACGAACACCTATTTGTATGGGTCGGGGCCTTGTGTGGCAATCGATCCGGGGCCGGAGGACGCCGGGCACCTGGAGGCCGTCCGGGCGGCCGCCGAGGAGCGGGGCGGGATCGGCGTGGTGCTGCTCACGCACACGCACGGGGACCACGCCGACGGGGCGGAGCGGCTGGCGGAGATGGCGGCGGCCGGGTCGGCGAGCGGCTGGCCGGCGGTCGTCCTGCCCGCCGAGGGTGAGGAGTACGGCGGGCTGCGGGCGGTCGCGACGCCCGGTCACGCCGCCGACCACGTCTGCTTGCTGACCGGCGACGGCGTCTGCTTCAGCGGCGACCTGGTGCTCGGCGAGGGATCGACCTTCGTCCCGCCCGACGGCGGCTCGCTGACCGCCTACATGGATTCGCTGCGCCGTCTCCAGGCCGAGGACGTCGAGCTGATCTGCCCCGGCCATGGCCCCTGGGTGGCCGATCCGGCCGCGAAGCTCGCCGAGTACGTCGAGCACCGCGAGATGCGCGAGCGGCGCCTGCTCGCCGCGCTCGACCGCGGCGAGCGCTCGCGCGCGGCGCTGCTCGCCGAGGCCTGGAGCGACGTCCCAGCCGAGCTGCGCCCGGCAGCCGCCCTCGTCATGGAGGCCCACCTGCAGAAGCTGCAGGTGGATGGGCGGCTGCCGGGCGAGCTGGGCGACTAGGAGGGACTAGCGGCGGACTCGTTTTCCGCGCGGCTTGCCGGGCTTCCGGCCCGCTTTGCCGGATTTCTGCGACGCGCCGCCCCCGAGGAAGCGGACGATCGCAAACGCGTCATCGGCATCCGGGCCGGAGAACTTGCCGCCGACGACGATCCTGCCGGCCGGGTCGAGCAGCACGTCCGTGGCAAGGACGCTCGTCTCCTTCCCGAAGCCGGTCGTCGCGCGCCCATTGCGCCCGAAGCCGGGGTCGGGCTCACCGGTGGCGGTCAGCCGCAGCACCAGGAAGTCCCGCCCGCTCGGCGAGGAGCGGTGACTCGATTGCCGCGCTTTTTTTCGCGGCTTTTGCGGGAGGCTGCCGGCGAGCAGGACCCGGCCCTTGGAATCGGCTGCGATCGCCGCGACGGAGCCGTCTTTCGGCAGCGGCAGCTCAGCCCGGCCGCCCTGCCCGAAGCTGCGGTCGAGTGCGCCGTTGGCCCGCAGCCGCACCGCCATTCCCTCCGACTCGACCCACTCGCCTTTGACGAGTTCGATCGTTCGCGCGAGCAGCACCACCTTGCCCCCTGGCGTCACGGCGACGTCGGAGATCCGAGTGAAGGGTCGCGAGAAGAAGCCGCTCGCCGCGAAGCCCTGGTCGATGCTGCCGTCGCCGCCGAGCCTGACGAGGACCGACGGGTTGTCCG
>DASWMG010000051.1:0-3438 GCA_036399875.1 Solirubrobacterales bacterium | reverse complement strand
GAGGCCTCCGAGTCGGCGGCGAGGTCGAGCGGGCGCGGCCGACCCGGGACGAATACCTCCTCCTCGCGCTTGGCCAGCGAGACGACGGTCGTCCCGCGCTCGACGAAGGGCGCCAGGGCGCGCATGGCGGCGGCGAGCTGGCCCTTGCCGCCGTCGATCATCACCAGCGAGGGCAGCGAGGCAAAGCTCTCGTCGCGCTTGCCGTCGTGCGGTGACAGATCGACCTGTTCGAGATAACGGTTGACGCGACGGCCGAGCACCTCTTCCATCGAAGCGAAGTCGTCGGACCCGTTCTCGCGCGAGCCGCGCACTTTGAAGCGACGGTAGTCGGCCTTCTTCGTCGCGCCGCCCTCGAAGACGACCATCGACGCGACGGTGTGCTCGCCGCCGATGTTGGAGATATCGAAGCCCTCGATCCGGACCGGCAGCTCCTCCATCTGCAGCGCCTCGCGGAGGTCGGCGAGGGCGTCGACGCGACGCTGGCGACGGTGCTCGCGCCGCAGCCGGTCCTGGTCGAGGGCGAGGCGGGCGTTGCGCTCGGCCAGCTCGCGCAGGCGGCGTTTGTCGCCACGCTCGGCGGCCCGAACCTCGACCGGGGCGCCGCGCCGCTCGCTCAGCGCCTCGGCCAGCAGCGCGGCGCGGTCGGCCATGTAGGGGCCGACGACGATCGTCTTCGGCACCGCCGGCGAGGCCGAGTAGTACTGGCCGATGAACTCCTCGGTCACCTCGGCCGGCTCGCGCTCGGCCTGGTTGTCGAGGTAGAAGCTCTGGCGCTCGGCGAGGATGCCGTCGCGGACCTGGAAGACCTGGGCGTTGGCGTCGGCGCCCTCGACCGCGACGCCGATCAGGTCGATCGCGCCGACCGAGCCGTCGGCGACCTGCTGGCGCTCGAAGAGCGACTGGATCGCCTTGAGCCGGTCGCGGTGCAGCGCCGCGACCTCGAACTCGTGCGCGCTCGCGGCCTCCTCCATCTTGCGCCGCTCCCCCGCCTCGACCTGGCGGTAGCGACCGGAGAGGAAGTCGACGATCGCGTCGATGTTGCGGCGGTACTCCTCCTTGCTGACGTACTCGACGCAGGGCGCGCCGCAGCGCTTTATGTAGTAGTCGAGGCAGGGACTGCCCGAGCGGCGGCCCGGCTCGCGCCCCTCGCAGGTGCGGAACTGAAAGAGCTTTCCGAGCAAGTCGAGCGTCTCGCGCACCCGCTTGGCGCTTGAGAAGGGGCCGAAGTAAGCGCGACCGGAGCGGTGCTTCTCGCGGGTGAAGTAGACGCGCGGGTAATCCTCGTCGAGGCTGACGCAGACGTAGGGGTAGGACTTGTCGTCGCGCAGGCGGATGTTGAAGCGCGGCCGGTGGCGCTTGATGAAGCTCTGCTCGGCGAGCAGCGCCTCGGCCTCATTGGCGGTGACGAGGAAGTCGATGCGGTCGATGCGCGAGGTGAGCCGCGGCTCGCCGCCGGAGAAGTGGGAGCCAACCCGTTTGCGGACCGAGCGCGCCTTGCCGACGTAGAGCAGCTCGCCGCGGGCGTCATAGAACAGGTAGATCCCCGGCGAGTCGGGCAGCTCGCGTCGCTGGGCGGCGATCCGCTCCTCGCGCGTCGAGTCCTCTTGCCGTCGGTCAGTCATCAGGGCAAAGGGTAGGCTCCTGGCCACTCGGCCAAACCCACCCAGAGGGAGACGAAGATCGCATGTCCACCGAGACCTTGAACCCGCCCGAGTTGCAGACGCTGCGAATCGAGGTCGACGGCCGGATCGGAACCCTCACCCTCGACCGGCCCGACGCCTTCAACGCGATGAGCCCCGAAATGATCGGCGAGCTCACCGTCGCCTTCTCGTGGCTCGCCGACCAGGCGCCGCTGCGGGCGCTGATCGTGACCGGGTCGGGCAAAGCCTTCTGCGCGGGCGGCGACGTCAATTGGTTCAAGGGTGGGGTCGAGGACGAGTCGGTCGACCTGCCCTCCCAGGTCCGGCGGGGCGCCGAGGTCCTGCACCAGGCGATCATCGACCTGCGACGCATCCCCTACCCCGTCATCGCGGCGGTCAACGGGCCGGCGGCCGGAGCCGGCTTCTCGCTCGCGCTCGCCTGCGACACCCGGATCGCCTCTGAGGCGGCCTTCTTCGCCTGCGCCTACGGGCGGATCGGCGCCTCGCCGGACGGCGGCATGACCTACTTCCTGCCCCGCGTCGTCGGCCCGAGCCGGGCGCTCGAGATCCTCCTCAACGACCCCAATATGGACGCCGAGAGCGCCCTGGCGGAAAAGATCGTCGCCGAGGTGGTGCCGGCAGACGAACTGCTCGAGCGGGCGCGTGCCAAGGCGGAGAAGCTGGCGGCGAAGGCTCCTCATTACGTGCGGATGGCGAAGCTGCTGGTGGGGCAGAGCATCGAGAACCGGCTCGCCGACCACCTGCAGTTGGAGCGCCACGGGATCGCCGACAGCATGGCGACGGAGGATTTGCGCAACGGCGTCACCGCCTTCTTCGGCGGCGAGGAGCCGGTCTTCGAGGGCCGCTAGATTCCCTTGCGAGTCCCGGCCCCGACCGAAAGGAACTTTCGGATGAAGAAGCTCACCGCCTTCCTCGCCCTCGCGCTCGCCTCGCTCGCCCTGGTCGCCTGCGGCGGCGACGACGACAACGGCACCACCACGACCGAGTCCAGCGGCGAAGCCAGTAACGGCGCCGCGACCAGCGGGGGCGGTGGCGGCGGATCCGAACTCCACATCGAAGCAGCCGAAAGCGGCCTCGCCTTCGCCGAAGACGCGATGACCGCGGAAGCCGGCAAGAACGTCACCCTGCACTTCAGCAACCCGCAGCCGATCGGCCATGACGTCGACATCGAAGACTCCAAAGGCGAGGAGATCGCCGAGACCGACGTGATCACCGAAGGCGAGGACACCGCCACCATCGCCGACCTCAAACCCGGCAAGTACACCTATTACTGCTCCGTGCCCGGCCACCGCGAAGGCGGCATGGAAGGCACGTTGACGGTCGAATAGCGGCTGAAGCGTTTTGCGGCGTTCGCCGGGTCGAAGCATCATGCGATCGGCCCGGCGATTAACCGCCCTCCTTCTCTGCGTGCTCGTTGCCGCCACCGTTGGCGGCTGCGGCGGGGACGATGAGACGACCGTCACCCTGGACGAAGACGTCGTGGGGAGCCCGCAGTTGCGCTTCGAACCTGCCGCGGACGGCGAGCTGGCCTTCAACGCCGACGAGGCGGTCGCCAAATCGGGGAACGTCTCCTTCGTGATCGAAAACCCGACTCCGAAGCCTCACACCATCGCCGTCGAAAACAAGAAGGGCAAAGTCCTTGGGCGCACCAGGACGGCGATCCGGGGCAAAGAATACGTGATCATCAACCTGAAACCCGGCACCTATACCTACTTCTGCGCCGTTCCGGGTCACCGCGAGGCCGGCATGGAAGGAACGGTGACGGTCGAGCAGAGGT
>DASWMG010000050.1:0-4513 GCA_036399875.1 Solirubrobacterales bacterium | reverse complement strand
CATCGTCACCACGCCGTTCTCGATGATTAGAAAGTTCGGCCCTCTGCAGTGTGAGCAGATATAGATGTACGCTTTGCGAGTCAACTGCGGCGTGTTGCGCAAGAGAAAGCCGGAGTTAGAAGACATGTAGTGGCTACAGTGACCGCAGGTCAAGCCACGAGGAGACAACGAGTCCGGCTGAAGCCACGGTTCTGGAAGGCGTTCCATCGAAGATGAGCCTACCGACCAGATGAGACCGCTCAACGATCCGTTTCCGAGGTTCCTCAGGCGGGCTTGCTGAGCGCCTGTCGCTCGTGAATCTTAAGAGCGCCGTTGCTTGAGCCCGGCGACGCGCAAACGCTTCGCGGCCTGCACTTCTTTCTTGTCCGGGCCCTTCTTTTCCGGCCCGGGGGTCTCCAGGGTCGCCGGCAGGCCCTCGAAGCGGGGCTCGGAGAGGAAGGCGGCTAGGCCCTTTTTGCCCATCTCGCCTTTGCCGACATTGGCGTGGCGGTCGCGACAGGAGCCGAGCGGGGCGGCGGCGTCGTTGACGTGGACGGCCCGGAGGCGGTCGAGGCCGACCTTCTCGTCGGCTTCGTCCAGGACCGCGCCGAGGTGCTCGGCGTCGGTGATGTCGAAGCCCTGGACGAAGAGGTGACAGGAGTCGAGGCAGAGACCGAGGCGGTCGCCGGATCCCGCCAGCTCGATCAGCTCTGCCGTCTCGTCGAAGTCGCGCCCCAGGAGGCCTTTGTGGCCCGCAGTCTGCTCTAGAAGGAGGGGACAGCTCTCGGTCTCCTTCAGCGCCGCGGCGATCACCTTTGCGGCCCGCTTCATCGACGGCCCGTGCGGCTCGCCTTTCTGCGCGCCGGGATGCAGCACGACACCGGCGGCGCCGATCCCGTAGCCGATCCGCAGCGCGTGCGTCAGCGACTCGAGCGACTTCTTGCGCAACTCCTTGTCTTTGGTCGCGCAGTTGATCAGGTAGACGGCGTGGATGATCACCGCTTGGACCGGCGAGTCGGCCATCGCATCGCGGAAAGCGGCGAAGTCGTCGGGCCCGTAGCGGGTCGGCCGCCACATGCGCGGGCTCTGGTTGAAGATCTGGATCGATTCGCAGCCGCGCTCGGCGCCGCGCTCGATCGCGGTCGCCAATCCGCCCGAGGTGGAAACATGCGCGCCGATCAGCATCGTGTCCGCCGACTCTCCAATCCGACTTAGGTTCGCTCCGTCGCCGACCGGCGTGCTGCACATCGGCGGCGCGAGGACGGCACTCTACAACTGGCTGGCGGCGCGGCGGACGGGCGGCGAGCTGGTGCTGCGGATCGAGGACACCGACCGCGAGCGCTCGACCGCGGAGAACGTCGAGCAGATCCTCGACGCGCTGCGCTGGCTGCAGCTCGACTGGGACAAGGGGCCGGTCTCCCAGGCGGGGCGCGCCGAGCGCCACGAGGCGGCCCTCCAGCGCCTGCTCGACTCCGGCGCCGCCTACCGCGACACCGCGACCGCCAAGGACGTCGAGGCCTGGAAGGCCGAGCACGGCGCCGACCGCGGCTACCGCGGCACGCCCAGCGACGATCCCGGCGCTGCGGTCAGGCTGCGCGTGCCAGACGAAGGGGAGACCGTTGTCGAGGACCTGATCCACGGCCCCGTCCGCTTCCCCAACCGCAGCTACGACGACTTCGTGATCGCCCGCGGCGACGGCTCGGTCCTCTACAACTTCGCGGTCGCGGTCGACGACGCGGAGATGGGAATCACCGACGTCGTCCGCGGCGACGACCACCTCTCCAACACGCCGAAGCAGCTCCTCGTCCTGCGCGCCCTCGGCCACGAGCCTCCTCGCTACGCCCACTTGCCCCTCCTCCACGGTCCCGACGGGCGCAAGCTCTCCAAGCGCCACGGCGCCGCCTCGGTGCAGGAGCTGCGCGAGGCTGGCTACCTGCCGGCGGCGGTGCGCAACTACGTGGCGCTGCTCGGCTGGGGCGCCGACGACGACGCGACGCTGATCCCGACCGACGAGCTGATCGAGCGCTTCCGGGTCGAGGACGTCGGCAAGGCCGCCGCCGTCTTCGACGAGAAGAAGCTGCGCTGGATCAACGGCCGCTACATGCGCGAGCTGCCCCTAGAGGAGTACACGCGCGCGGTCGCCGAGCACCTCGACCGCGATCCCGACGAGCGCCTGCGTGCCGCCTGCGAGATCGCCCAGGAGAAAGCGCAGACCCTCGCCGAGGTCTGGCCGCTGGTCCGCTTCCTCTTCGAGGAGCCGGTCGAGGACGAGAAGGCGTGGCGCAAGACGATGAAGGACGGCGCCGGCGAGCTGCTGGGGGAGGCACGCGGCGCCCTCTCGACCGCCGAGCCCTTCGACGCAGCAGGGGTCGAGGAGGCGCTCGCGCCGCTCCCCGAGCGGCTCGACGTCAAGCCCGGGAAGGTCTACCAGCCGATCCGGGTCGCGATCACCGGGACGACCGTCTCGCCGGGAATCTTCGAGTCCCTCGCCGCCCTCGGCCGCGAGGAGTCGCTGCGGCGCATCGATGCCGCGCTCGTTCGCCTCGGCGCATAGACGACCCCAAAAATGAGGACGTGCAGGCTAAACCGTGCGTCCTCTCCTGCCGATGACGTGGGCGAGCGAGCCTCCCATGTCGTCTACCAAGCCAAACGGAAAAGTGAGCAGGGCAGACGCCGTCCACAGCAAAAAGGGCGGCGCTCCCGCGGCTCCCGGCGCCCGCCTTGCGGCCGCCTTCGAGGCAGTCGAGAAGTTCCCGGCCCTGATCGAGTCCCGGGCCAGAGTGATGAAGGCGGCGACGGCGGAGACCGCCCGCGTCGGCGAGATCGTCGAGGCGGTCGAGGCGGACGTCGCGCTCACGATCGCGGTCCTTCGCTTCGCCAACCGCCCTGGCGGCCACGCCGAGATCGCGAGCATCCCGGCCGCGGTCGACGTGCTGAAGCCCTCCGGGGTGCTCGCGCTCGCCGGCACCGCGCCGGTCTTCGACTTCTTCGAGCCCAATGGCGGCTGGGAGCTGCGGCCCGAGCAGTTCCGCGTCCATGCCCTTGCCACTCAGCAGGCCGCCGAGTGGATCGCCCGCGCGATCGGCTGGCCCGAACGAGACGAGCTGATCGTCGCCGCGCTCCTGCACGACATCGGCCGCCTCGTCGTCTCCAAGCTGCATCCCGGCCGTCGCACCTACTTCGACGCCACCACGCTGACGCCCGAGCAGCGACTGCGCCAGGAGCGCGAGCAGCTCGGCATCGACCACGCGCTCGTCGGCGGCGTGCTGGCGCGGCGCTGGAACCTGCCGCAGCGGATCGCCGTCGCGATCGAGCGCCACCACGCCGAGGACGCCGACGGGCTCGCCGCGGTCGTCTCGACCGCCGACATGGTGGCCCATTACTCGCAGGGCGAGGCGGTGACGGCGGACCGCCTTCGCGCGATGGCGAAACGATGCGGCCTCGGCCTGGAACAGCTGCGCGAATTGCTCTACGAGCTTCCCTACTCGCGCCAGGACACGCAGCGAGTGCGCGAGCCCTGTCCGCTCTCGGCGCGCGAGCTCGACGTTCTGCGCTACCTCTCCGAGGGCATGGTCTACAAGCAGATCGCGGGCGAAATGCACCTCTCGGTCTCGACCATCCGCACCCACCTGCACAACGTCTACGGCAAGATCGGCGCCGTCGACCGCGCCCAGGCGGTGCTCACCGCCCGCGATCGCGGCTGGATCTAGCGCTACTCGATCAGCGACTCGCGCAGGGCGATCGCCACCGCGTGGGTGCGGTTGCGGGCGCCGAGCCGGGCGAGCGCCTTCTTGAGGTGGGTCTTGACCGTTTCCTCACTGAGGCCCAGCTCGTGGGCGGCGAAGGCGGTCGAGTGCCCGTCGGCGAGCAGCTGCAGGATCTGACGCTGGCGGCGGGTCAGCTTGCCGCGGCCGCCGCGCAGCGGAATCGCCGGATCGAGGAAGCGCTCATGGGCGAGCGCGGCCCGCACCGCGTCGCGCAGCGCCTCGGCCGCCGCCGTTCGCGACAGGTAGGCCATCGCGCCGGCCTGCAGCGCGGCCGATGCCATGTAGCGCTCGGCCCGCTCGCCGTGGGCGACGATGCCCAGTCCCGGCGCCGCCTCGCGCAGCAACCGGATCGCCTCGACGCCCCGGAGCGCTTCCACCGCGCCGGCCGGCGCCCGCCGCATGTCGACGATCGCCACGTCGATGCTGCCGACGTCGCGGACCAGCTCCACGGCCTCCTCGCGCCTCTCGGTCTCGTGCAGCTCGAAGTCGGCAGAGAGGGTCTGCCGGACACCGGCGCGGACCAGCGGATGTCCGTCGATCACGAGGCAGTGTGGGCGTTCGGCTCCCAAGGCCCGATCCTATATCCAGCCAGGTCCGCCCGGTCCGGTAGAAACCTCTTGTGATCTCGATCACCTCGAAGTCGCGCTACGCCGTCGTCGCGATGGCGGAGCTGGCGCGTTCGGGCGACCGGCCCGTGCCGATCAAAGAGCTGGCCGAGCGCCGGCGCATCCCCGACCAGTTCCTCGAGCAGCTTTTCTCGACTCTGC